>CALVZZ010000035.1 GCA_944372715.1 uncultured Clostridia bacterium
AGCATTGCTTATTAATGCAGAAATAAAATCTAACAAGATAAAAGAAGCAAAACGCAGTTTAAAATTTTTATTGACAATAAATCCCGTAAGTGTTGTGGCAAAAATTTTAGAGGCTAAATTAGAAAAAAATGTAAACTTGGAAAATTACAAGTCAATTTTGATGAGTGCATTTGATTATGCCTATACACAACAGCAATTTGCTGAAATTTATAAGGATTTAAGCTATTATTTTGAACAAAAGTCAGATTTTGAAACTGCGTATTGTTTAATGAGAGCAAGTGTAAGTTTTTCAGATAGTTTAGAAATTGAAATAGAACAGAAAAAACTTCACGCAAAGTTTAAAGATGTTGGAATAAAACTTCCAGAAATGGAGGCGAAAGATGTAGAGAATAAACTTTTGTCTTTAAACATTCCAATTTTTATAAAAGAAGATATGTTCTTAGCTGTTTGTGATGGATATGTTTCTTATTTAGAGAGTGGACAAGCTAACATTGAAGGAAAAGAACTTTACAGAAATCTTATTTTAAATATGACAAATAATCAAAATTTAATTTATGATTTGGAAGACTCTGTTGTTTTAAAAGATAAGGATAAAAAAGATGATGAAGTTGTTGAAAAAAGCAAAATTAAAAAACATAAACAAGGTTCTGTGGACGAAGTAAACAAGGTTGAAGCTTACAACAAAAGAAAAAAATAAAACAAATAAATTTTAACAATAAAATGGAGAAAATAATATGAAAAAAATTGCTTTGATAATGTGTGCATTATTTTGTTTATCGGTTTTTACAGCTTGTGGTGAAAACAATATTGTTTTTACAACGCAAAAATTTAAAGAAAGTAACATTTTTAATGAGTATTTAAATATATCTTCAAAATACAATGACTTTATTTCTAATTTTGAACAGGCATATGCTAATTCAATAGAAACAACGGAAGGATCAGTGTTTACAAGCTCTACAATGAGTTATAAAATTATGCAAGATTTAATTTTACTTACAATGCCTATTTTTGAAATAGGTCAACCTGTAAGTAATCAGGTGGTATATTATCAAAATATTAATTTTAATTATTTTTCATCGCAATCTCCAATTTGCTTTAAGTACTTTGTAAACAGTGGAAATCAAGCTGGGGCAAAATACACATATAGGGCAGAATGTGAAAATGCTGTTTGGATTGGAAATGATAATGAGAATGAAATTATTGAAAATTTAACAATAGATTACACACTTGAAGTTGATTTTAACGACAATACATCTTTAAAAGAATATACTATAACAACTTCTTGTGAACAAGCTTATGAGTTTTCAAACACATATGTTATTAGCTTTGATGAAAAAACATCATATATCTTTGTTGAAGTAAAAAATAGTGTAGATGAAATGTCTAATATGCAAATTGAATATTATTCACTTTCTGATGACTACCAAATTTCAAGAATTGTAAATTATCAATATACAGACTTTGCTCCAACCTATAATCTTATAGATTTTATGTTTAAAGATTACAATGGACGAGTAAAATTTTCTTATGAAGGAACAACAAGACCTGCACAAATTAAGGGATTAAAAAATGTGACATATTCAGATTTTGCTAAAATTGTGGAGTCGGACAAACAAAATAATACACGAGCTAAATATTCCTATGAAATTTTACAAGGGAGAATTTCAGTGGATAAGTTTGGGAGTTTGATTTAATGTTAGAAAACGATGAATTAGAAAAAGAAAAAGTATATTTAGAAAAAGTTTCTAATACTCTAAAAAACAAACTAAATTTTTTAAATAAAACATATCAAAATTATAGCGAAAGAACTCACGAACTTTCAAAATTTATAGCAGACAACTTTTATGATATGGACGCACAAGAAGCTGCTGTCCAAAGAAATTTGCTTGATAACTTAAATCTTGAAAAAGAAGATGTAAGTCAAGCAATTTTTAAAGTGTCTAAGCAAAATGAAAGAGCTTATTTTGGTAGGGTTGACTTTAAAGAGGAAAGCGAAGAAAGTTATCAAAAATGTTATATTGGCATTTCGTATTTAGAAAACACTGAGGGCTTTCCTTATGTTTTAGATTGGCGAGCACCTATTTCTAGTGTTTACTACGATTATGAACTTGGTAAAGCAGAGTACTTTGCACCAGATGGAAAGATTAGAGGAGACATCAACTTAAAAAGACAATATAAGGTGGAAGGCGACAAACTTATTTATGCTTTTGACAGTTCGCTAACAATTAATGATGAAATTTTGCAAAACACCTTAGGTCAAAATTCCACTTCTAAAATGAAAGAAATTGTTTCAACAATACAAAAAGAACAAAATCAAATTATTAGAAGTTCTGATTTTGAAAATCTTTTAGTTCAAGGAATTGCTGGTTCAGGCAAAACTTCAATTGCACTTCATAGAGTGGCATATTTGCTGTATAAAAATAAGATATCTTCAAAAGATATTGTTATTGTTTCTCCAAGTTCACTTTTTTCAGATTACATATCTGATGTATTGCCAGAGCTTGGAGAACAAAATGTTCAGTCTACCACTTTTGAGGAAATAGCAAGAGAAGAACTTCAAAGTATTATCAATTTTGAAAGTAGAGCAGATATGATTGAAGATTTGCTTTTAGGTAATGTTGAAAGGGCAAAAGAAGTTAGTTATAAGGAAGGTTCGGAATTTTTTGATAGCTTAAAGACATTTTTAAATAATGCAACCACTTTGAGTTTTGAAGCAAAAGATGTAAATTTAGGTGATAAAAAAATTAAGGCAGATGTTATTAACAATCTTTACAATGAGAGATATAAAAGCAAAATCCCTGCTGTAAGAATAGAGTGGATTGCTGATTATATTATAGACCAAATTGAATTAGAGCAAAAAAATGTGGAAGCATTGTCTAAAAGAATTAAAAAAGTTCTTTTAGGTATGTTTAAAATTACAAATATTACTGAAATCTATCTCACTTTTTTAAATGCTATTGGAATGAGTTTAGATATTTTTGCAAGAAAAAATGTTTTGCATTTTGAAGATGTTGCACCTATTTTGTATATTAAAGATTTCCTTTTAGGAACAACTCAGTTTAAAGAAGTTAAGTTTGCTATTATTGATGAAATGCAAGATTATAGTGAAATTGCATTGAGTTTAATTTCAAAAAGATATCCTTGTCCTAAAACAATTTTGGGTGATATTTATCAAAGTGTGGAGAGAATTTTAAATCATCAATATTTGGAAATTTTAGCAAGGGAGTTAAACGAAGCAAAACTTATAAAGCTTGCTAAGACATATCGTTCAACAAAAGAAATTACTGAATATTGTCAAAATCTTATAGGTCTTAAAGGGGCAATAAATTTTGATAGACACGGAGATGAAGTTAAATTTATAAATTCTGAAAATTTAAATTTTGAACTAAGTCAGGAAATAGAAATATGCAAAAGTAAAAATTTTAAACATATTGCTATAATAACACCAACAATGAAGGAAGCAGAGAGCTTGTACATAAATAGTCCAAGTTTAGAAAATGTTACATTGGTTTCTGACTTGACGAGTGAATTGCCAGAAGGAGTTATAATTATTCCTTCTACAATATGTAAGGGATTGGAATTTGATTGCGTTATTTCAGTTAGAAAAACACCAAAAAATTATTTGCAAAAGAACACGGAATATATAACTGCAACAAGGGCATTACATAGACTTTGCATTATTGACATAAAGTAAAACAATTAAGGGGGATATATGGTTTTTGATTATGCTGTAATTGGTGGTGGCATTATTGGAACTTCTGTTTTTAATAAGATTATTAGGAAAGGAAAGTCCTGTGTTTTAATTGAAAAAGAACTTGATTTGTCAACGGGAGCTACAAAAGCAAACAGTGGGCTTATTCACGCAGGATTTGATGCTGAAACGGGTAGTTTGAAAGCTAAATTCAATGTAAGGGGAAACGCCCTTATTGAAGGGCTTGTAAAACAATTAAAAATCCCATTTAAAAGAACGGGAGCTGTTGTTGTTGGTAATGACCTTGAAATGCTCAATACCCTTTGTGAAAGGGGAATAAAAAATGGAGTAAAGGACTTAGAGATTATAAAAGATGATGAGCTAAGAAAGATTGTTCCAAATTTAAACGAAGACATTAAGTATGGTCTTTTAGCAAAATCGGCAGGTCTTATTTCTCCATATATGTTTGCTATTGCACTTGCAGAAGAAGGAGCAAAAAATGGTGGAGTTGTCAAACTTGATTACAACATACAAAACATCTCATATAAAAATGATGTTTTTACAATAAGTTCTGACATTGAAAAAATACAATGTAAAAGAGTTGTAAATTGTGCAGGTGCTGGCTTTAATGATGTTTCCAAACTGTTAGGAGTGGAAGAATTTCCAATAAAATTTAGGCGTGGAGAGTACATTGTTATAGATAAGTCGGATTTTGTAAAGTTGTCTGTATTTCCACTTCCTACGGCGCTAGGGAAGGGTATTTTAGCAACGCCCACAATAGATGGGAATATATTGTTAGGGCCAACGGCAGAAGACATAGACAAGTACAATACAGAAACAACAAGTTTGGGTATAGATAAGATTTTAAATTATGTGAAAACGACATTTAAAAATGTTCCACTAAGCAAAAATATAAGACAATTTTCTGGAATTAGAGTGAGTGTTGGAGAAGATTTCATTGTTCAAAAGAGTAAAAAAGATGGCAATGTGGTTTTAATTGCTGGAATAAACTCTCCTGGCCTTACTTCTGCCCCTGCAATTGCTGAATATGTTGTAGAAGAACTTTTTGGTGAAAAAAATGAAGATATTTCAATTTTACCCAGAGAAAGTTATTTTCAGGGTGATAGTGGGAAAATTGTTTGTAGGTGTGAAAAAATTGGAGAAAATGAAATTTTAAAAGCATTAAATTCACCTGTGCCTTGTTTAACTGTTGATGCAGTGAAAAGAAGGGTTAGAGCAGGTATGGGTAGGTGCCAAGGTGGACAATGTATGATTGAAGTGTGCAAACTAATTGCAAAAAAATATGGACTTAAACTTGAAGACATAAAAAAGGAAAGCAAAAACAGTTTTGTTATGTTTAAGGGAGATGACTATGAAAACTGATGTTGTTGTAATTGGTGGTGGCCCAGCTGGAATGTCTGCGAGTCTGGAAGCAAGCAAACAGGGTGCAAGTGTCGTGCTTATTGATGTGGAATCAAGATTGGGTGGAATCTTAAACCAGTGTATTCATAATGGCTTTGGGTTAAAGCATTTTAAAGAAGAATTAACAGGGCCAGAGTTTGCTGAAAGACTTGCGCAAAAAGTGTATCAAAGCAATATAACCGTTATGCTTAACAGTTATGTTAACTATGTGGGTAAAAACAAAGTTTTTGTTATAACTCCAAATGGACAAGAGGAAATTGAATGTAAAAGCATTGTTTTATCTTGTGGAGCAAGGGAAAGAACGGCAGGAGAAATTTATTTAAAGGGCAAAAGATTAGCTGGTGTTTATACAGCAGGCACAGTTCAAAAAATGATTAATTTTTACGGAAAGTTGCCAGGTAAAAATGCTGTAATTTTGGGGAGTGGTGACATTGGACTTATAATGGCAAGAAGATTAACCCTTGAAGGTGTAAAGGTTAAGAGTATTTTTGAAATTATGGGACATTCTTCTGGTCTTAGAAGAAACATAAGACAATGCGTTGAAGATTTTGAAATACCACTTTTGTATAATCATACAATTACAAGAGTTGTTGGAGATGAAAGGGTAGAAGGTGTTTATTTTGCAGAAGTAGATGAAAATAAAAATCCAAAACTTGAAACAGAAAAATTTTTGAAATGTGATTGTGTTTTGCTTTCTGTTGGTTTGGTTCCAGAAAACTCGCTTTTACCAGATGAAACTAAAAGAGAAAAATTTGTTGTGGTTGATGATGAAAGACAAACGAGTGTAGATGGAATTTTTATGTCTGGCAATGTGCTTCATATTCACGATTTAGCAGACAATGCAACAGAAGAAGGTGAAATTGCAGGTAAGTTTGCAGGATTATATGCAATAGAAAAATTAAAAAGATATGACAAAGTAAAAGTTTATTTTTCAAACAAAGTTTCCTATTGTATGCCACAGCTTGTAAACAAAAAAGAAGATGGAAAATTTACAATTTACCTTAGAGCTAATGATAATTTCTTAAAAAAATATATAAAGGTTAAATGTGGAGATGTGGATATATGCAAAAAATTTTGCATTGGAATAACCACAGGTGAAATGCAAGAAGTTGAAGTTGAATATTCTAAAATTCAAGGCGATTTGTTTGTTGATATAGGAGATTAGTATGGAAACAGTATGTATTTGTTGCCCTATTGGTTGCAGGTTAAAAGTTGAAAAAGTAAAAGATGAAATTGTTGTTACAGGCAATACTTGTCCAAGAGGTAAAGAGTACGGTATAAGTGAATTTACTTTACCAAAAAGAGTGCTAACGACATCAGTAGTTTTTAATTCTTTTACATTGACTTTAAAAACAAATATTGCAATTGATAAAAAATTACAAAAGTCTGCATTAATGCAAATTAAAAATATTAAAGAAAAAGATTATAATATTGGCGATGTGGTTATAGAAAACATTTTAGAAACGGGTGCAAATGTTGTTGTTACAGGCAAACTAAAGAATGTTTAAAAATTATAAAAAACATTCAAATTTAAAACTTTACTTTTGAGTGTTTTTAGTTCGTTTTATCTATCTAAATCTTCTTCGTTAAAATCTTTATAGCCCAAGCTTTTATAGTTTATGGAATCGGTTTTTTCCTCTTTTATGTTTTGAATTTCTTCCTTATATCTTGAAAAATCTCTTGGAAATCTTCCTCCGTTATCTTCATATATTTCGTAGTCATCTATGTTAAAATGTCTTTTTTCGCTTGGGTAATGTGTTTCATTTCTTCTATCAGCAAAATCTCTGTCAGCTTCCATTCTGGAGCTTTGAAAAGCTTTTGTATCATTTTTTGTGTGCTTTGTTTTTTCAAAGCCGTCATCATTTATTTTTATTCTTCCTTTTCCTCGTATTAGCTGTATGACAATCCAGACAGACGCAACACCAATAAAAAAATATACTATTCTTGAAAACATACTAGCCTGCGAACCAAACAGTCCAGCAACAAAATCGTATTGAAGAGCACCAATTGAAAGCCAATTTAATGCACCTAAAATAATTAAGGTAAAGGATATAAAAGTTATCATAAAAACTCCTTGGTTAATTTATGAATATTTTGCCTAAATTTTCATATTATATGCAAGTGAGTCAAAAAAACTTTAACATTTTTCTTGACAAAAAAATATTATATGACTATAATCTCGTTTGTTTAATTTGTAAACAAAATGTTAAAAAGTTATGGTCTTTGCAAAAAGATTGATTTTTTTATAAGGAGGGCAATATGACAGCAACATTTTTAACACCAGAAGGTAAAAAACAACTTGAAGAAAAATTGGAATATTATAAAACAGTGAGAAGACCAGAAATTTCAGCAAAAATTGGTGTTGCAAGAGAATATGGCGATCTTAGTGAAAATGCAGAATACGACGCAGCAAAGGAAGAACAAGCTTTATTGGAGTCTGAAATTCTTGAAATGGAAAATAAACTTCGCAATGCTGTTATTATAAATAAGGATAAAATAAATACAGACAAAGTAAGCATTGGCTGTACTGTTAAAATTTATGATACTGATTTTGATGAAGAAGTGGAATATCAAATTATAGGCTCAACAGAAAGTAATCCACTTAAAGGACTTATAAGTAATGAATCTCCTGTTGGAAGAGCTTTAATTGGAAAAAAGGTGGGGGAAACTGTTGTTGTGGAAACACCTGCTGGCCCAAGTACTTTAAAAATACTTGAAATTAGGGCATAAAATATTACAATTTTATTTATGTTTTTTAAAAACCTTTGACCTTGCAAAACAAGGTCTTTTTTTAATTATAAAAAGGTTGGATTTTATATAAAAATAGAAATAAAAGTCTAAATATGTAATAAAATAGACAAAATTAGTCAACCCATTTATTTTGTGTGCATCTAAGTTTTATGCTACTATATGTATGTTTTGGAAAGGAAACAAAAAAATAATTTTTTATGATTTTTTATAATTTCGCGAGTTGTAAAAAATTATGAATTAATTAGTAAAATTAAAGGGGATAAAATGGAAAGTAAATCGTTAGAGCAGACACTTTCTGACATCATCACAGTTGTTGGAGTGCCTGCAAATATAAAAGGATACAAATATTTAAGAGATGCAATAGTAAAAGTTATTGGAAATCAAAAATTGGCTAGCAGTATCACAAAAAATCTTTATCCTATGGTTGCAGAAGAAAATAATACTAGTGCAAGCAAGGTTGAAAGAGCAATTCGTCACGCAATTGATGTTGGATATAATGCTGGTAAAATTATAAATTTAAACAACTTTTTTGGGCTTAAAATTTTTGATACTTATGATAAACCAAGTAATGGAGAATTTATTGCATTGATTGCAGATAGAATGATGTTAAAGGGGTATTAAATATTTATGTCGATATTTGTATATTAAGAAAAATCTTTAAGTTTTTTGGCTTGAAGATTTTTTTTAAAGGTAAATTTATTGTAAAAAAAAATTATTTATGATATCATATATATGTATGGAATATCAGGCACTTTATAGAAAATATAGACCAAAAGATTTTTCTGAAATTGTTGGACAAGAACATATTACAAAAACGCTAGAAAATCAAGTAATTTCTGGTAAAATTTCTCACGCATATCTTTTTACGGGAAGTAGGGGAACAGGAAAGACAAGTACGGCAAAAATTTTTGCAAAAGCAATAAACTGCGAAAATAATAGAAATGGTTCACCTTGTATGAAATGCGATGTTTGTAAGGCTCTAGAACAACCATCAAACATTGATATTGTAGAAATTGATGCTGCTTCAAATAATAGGGTTGATGAAATTAGAGAATTGAGAGAAAATGTAAAGTTTTTGCCCGTTAGTTGCAAATACAAAGTTTACATAATTGATGAAGTCCATATGCTTACAGATAGTGCCTTTAATGCACTTTTAAAAACACTTGAAGAACCTCCAAAGCATATTGTTTTCATACTCGCAACAACGGAAGTGCATAAAATTCCTGCCACAATTCTTTCTAGGTGTATGAGATTTGATTTTAAACTTGTTCCTTTAAATGTTCTTAAAAATCATTTAAAAAACATTTTTGATAAAGAAAAAATCACTTATGAAGAAGAGGCCTTAACAGCTATTGCTTCTGCTGGACAAGGAAGCGTCAGAGATACACTTTCTGTTGCAGATTGTATTGTTGCTTATACAAATGGTAATGTGACGCTTAAATCCGTTATGGAAATTTTAGGACTTAATGATTATAAAAACATTTTAAATTTGACAGATAGATTGTATGAAAAAAATCTAGGTGAGTGTTTCAAAATTGTAAATGATGTTGTGGAAAGTGGAAAGAATGTCAGCGTTTTTGCAAAGGATATAAGCGTACATTTTAGAAATTTGTTGGTTATAAAAACGCTTGTTGATGCAAATCACATTTTAGGACTGCCATCAGAAATTTTTGAAAAATACAAAATTCAAGCTGACAAAATTGAAACATCTTGGCTGATAGAAAATTTAAAGGTTTTTAGCTCAATTGAATCAGAACTTAGATATTCCTTATCTCCTAAAATTTTAGTAGAAACGGCAATAATAAAAGCTCTTGGTGAGTTTGATGTAAAAAAAAACGAATAATTGAGAGTAGGGAGTTGAGTGTAAAGACAATTTGGGGTAAAATTGTACTCTATTTAAGAGAACACAAAAATGTTGCTCTGCACGTTATATGTGGTGATATAACAGATGTGGAGTTGATTGATGAAAAGTTAGTTGTAAAGACGAATGAACAATATCTTTTTGATATAGTCTCTTCAAAAGAAAATGTGGAAGAAATAAAAAAGGCTATAAATTGGCAAGGATTAAATTTAGAATTGGAATTTATAAAAACTAAAAAAGATGAAGAGTTAGTACAAGAAGATTTTAATAAATTAAACAAATTAGAAATTAAGTTTAGAAAGGTATAAAAGGAGAATTTTATGAACGGATTTAGAGGTGGATTTGGTGGTGGGTTTGCTGGGGGAAACCTTGGTGCACTTATGAAACAGGCACAAAAAATGCAGGAAGAAATGGGCAAGGCAAGAGAGGAAATCAATTCAACAG
>CALVZZ010000036.1 GCA_944372715.1 uncultured Clostridia bacterium
CTTGAATGATTTTCTTCATAAGATCTTCATTGTTTGACGCCCACATTCCCCCTACAAAAAAGGTACATTGAACATTTTTTTCCTTCATAACTTGAAGCATAGGCTCAATATATTCCGTTCCCCAATACACATTTATCATCAAACTTATATTATTATTGTCTTTATTTCCGTGATAAATTGCAAAATTGTCTGAATTGGAACTGAACACATTCAGTACTCCCCCTGCATAAGTTAAAGCAAACACACCCACAAGCATTATACTAATAATAACATTAGCAAAAATGTTTCTAAAAATTTTTACTTTTTTTTCTTCACTTTTTGAATTGTTTTGACGCATAAAAATAAATTTCATACTTTAAAATATGAAAATTATTTTTGTTTAATTCCATATAATATAAAAAATCACGATAACTCGTGATTTTTAATTTATCTTTTTGCAATAAGTTTTAGGTCAACCCTACCCTTGTTGTCTATTTTGATTACTTCTACTTCAACTATGTCACCAATTGCAACAACATCTTCAACTTTTTCTACTCTTTTAGATGATAATTTACTTATGTGAATCATACCTTCCTTACCAGGAGCTATGTCTACAAAGGCACCAAAGTTCATTATTCTTGCAACCTTACCAGAATATATTTTACCAACTTCTAAATCTTCTGCAATACTTAAAATAATTTCCTTTGCTCTTTCTGCCATATCTGAATCAGGAGTTGCAATAAACACTTTTCCATCATCGTCTATATCAATTTTAACACCTGTCTCTTCAATAATTTTATTTATAGTCTTTCCACCAGAACCAATAACATCTTTAATCTTTTCAGGATTGATTGTAAATGAAATTATTTTTGGTGCATATTTAGAAATTTCAGGACGAGGTTTATCTATTACTGAAAGCATTTTATCCAAAATGTAAAGTCTTCCCTGTCTTGCTTGTTCAAGCGCTGTCCTTAAAATGTTTTCATCAATTCCTTTAATTTTGATGTCCATTTGAATTGCAGTTATGCCTTTCGTTGTTCCCGCAACTTTAAAGTCCATATCTCCAAGAAAATCTTCAAGACCTTGAATATCTGAAAGCACTGCAACCTTACCACTCTCATCATCTTTGATTAGTCCCATAGCAATTCCTGCAACAGGTGCTTTGATTTTAACTCCACCATCCATTAATGCCAAAGTTGAACCACATACGCTTGCCATAGATGATGAACCATTAGAACTTAAAACTTCACTCACCAATCTTAAAGCGTAAGGGAACTCATCTTCACTTGGAATTACAGGTTCAAGTGCTCTTTCAGCCAAAGCTCCGTGACCAATCTCTCTCCTTCCAGGACTTTTCAAGCTTCTTGCTTCTCCTGTTGAATATGGTGGCATATTATAATGGTGAACATATCTTTTTAATTCTTCATCATCAAGTCCTTCAAGTTTTTGAGCATCACTAATTGTTCCTAATGTTAATGTGGTTAAAACTTGTGTTTGTCCACGAGTAAATACACCTGTTCCGTGAACTCTTGGAAGTACACCAGCATCACACCAAATAGGACGGATTTCAGTTAACTTTCTTCCGTCAGGACGAATACCATTGTTTAAAATTTTTGCTCTAACCTTTTCTTTTGTCATCTTATAGAGAACATCACCAATTTCTCTTTCTTTTTCTGGGAAAATTTCTTCAAAGTGAGCTTTTACATCTTTATCAACTTCATCTTGTCTTGCTTGACGCTCTTGTCTGTCAAAAGTATCCAAAGCATAGTCAAGTTTTTCATTTGCGTATTCTCTTACTGCTTGATCTAACTCTTTATCAATAACATAATATTCAATTTGTTTTTCTGCTTTTCCAATTTTTTCTTTTGCATCTAATTGGAATTGTACAAGTTCCTTAATTATGTTATGTGCAAACATAATTCCACCAAGCATTTCTTCTTCTGTAACTTCTTTTGCACCAGCTTCAACCATTAAAACAGCATCTTTTGTTCCACTAACTGTTAAACTCATTCTGCTTTCTTCTCTTTGCTTGTCATTTGGATTAGCAATATATTCACCGTCAATTAATGCAACATTCACAGATCCTGTTGGTCCAGCAAAAGGAATCCCTGAAATTGTTAAAGCAAAGCTTGAACCAAGCATTGCAAGTGGTTCTGGTGTAACATCTGGATCAATTGACAATGCAGTTGCAACAACACTTACATCATTAAAAAAACCCTTTGGGAATAATGGACGAAGTGGTCTATCTATAAGTCTTGAAGTTAAAATTGCCTTATCAGAAGGGCGGCCTTCTCTCTTTTTAAATCCCCCTGGGATTTTACCAACAGAATACATTTTTTCTTCAAAATCAACTCCTAGTGGGAAAAAGTCAATACCTGGGCGTGGTTGTTCACTCATTGTCACATTGACCATAATGACTGTTTCACCACACTTAACCCAACAAGTACCATCAGCTTGTTCACAATACTTACCTGTTTCAACAGTAACCTTTTTACCACCTATTTCTGTTTCAAAAATTTGATTATTCATTATTTGCTCCTAAATAAATTTTCACCCTTCCCATAAATATCGTGAAAAACCACCTTTAAGGTGGTTTATTACTATCTTATATTTAAAGATTTTTTAAGTTCACGATAAGCTTCAATATCTTTCTTTTCAAGATATTTTAAAAGTCCTTTGCGTCTACCAACAAGTTGAAGAAGACCCCTTCTTGAATGGTTGTCGTTAGGATTTGCTTTAAGGTGTTCTGTCAAATGGTTAATTCTTTCAGAAAGAAGTGCAACTTGAACATTTACAGAACCTGTATCATTATCTGATTGTTTAAAGCTTTCAATAATTTCCTTTTTTTCTTTCATAAATCTTTCTCCTTTATTTTAGTCCCTAAAAACCGAGTTGTGTGTTAAGAGAAATGTTAAATCGCACAAAACTCAGCTTAAAGCCAAAAACATAATAACACAACATTTTAAGAATGTAAAGAGTTTATTAATAATTTTAACATTTAATTTACTTTAAACTTGTAAATTTGTTATAAAGTTCTCTTGCAACAATTTTGCAATGTTCAAAAGTAATTCCACCTTGTAAGTATGCCCAATATGGTTTTTTAATTGGACAATCACAACTTAGTTCTATTGAAGCTCCTCCAACAAATGTTCCTGCCGCCATTATAACTTTTTCTGTATAACCGGGCATATCCCAAGGCTCTGGCACAACATTACTATCAACGGGAGAAAACTTTTGAATTGTCTGTACGAAATCAATAAGTTCTTTTTCTGAATTAAATTCAATTGATTTAATTATATCAAAGGTTTGTTGATTAGATTTTGGCATTATATTATAACCCAAAGAGCTCATAACCTCACCAATTAAATACATTCCTTTAATTGCGCCTACTGTTATGTGTGGTGCAAGGAAAAGTCCTTGAAAGAATTGTCTGTAACCCATTTCAAATGATCCCACCTCTCTACCCAAAGATGCACTTGTAAATCTGTTTGCAACTAAATTTACAGCATTTTCAGTTCCTACAATATATGCCCCTGTTGGTGCTAATGAGCCACCTGCATTTTTAATTAAAGAGCCAACAATTATGTCAGCGCCAACTTGTAAAGGTTCCTTTTTTTCTACAAATTCTCCGTAACAATTATCCACCATAATAAATGAGTTTGGAGAAATTTGTTTTATTTTTGAGAAAACAGATTGCATTTTTTCAACTGAAATTGCGTCTCTTATTGAATATCCTCTTGACCTTTGTACATATACAATTTTTGGTTTGTTCTTTTTAACATATTCAACAGCTAATTGTTCATCAATTTCACCATTTTTAAGTTCTATTTTTTCAAATTTAACACCAAAATCTGGTAAGCTTCCCAATCCATTTTTTTCATAAACAACTTCGCCAAGAGTATCATAAGGATCACCTGTTATTGAAAAAATAATATCATTTGGACGAGCTAAACCAAACAATGCAACATTTAATGCGTGAGAACCACAAGTAATAAGTGGAGTTACAATTGCACTTTCACCACCAAAAACTTTTGCAAAAACTTCACAAAGTTTATCTCTTCCCTCGTCACCATATCCATAACCTGTGGAACCATAAAAATGCCTTCCTGAAACATTACAACTTTGAAAAGCTTTTAAAACTTTATTCGTATTATAAAGAGCAATATCATCATAGTAAGCAAACATATCTTTAAGTTTTTCTTCACACTCTCTAATTTTATCCATTTTTTACCTCTTTTAAAATATCGTTAACTGCCTTTTCTCTTGGGAAAGCTTCAATCCAGATTGGGTTAACACCTCTAAGGAGTGTTAACTGTCTTTTTGCATAATTTCTTGAATGTTGTTTGATTTTATCAATCGTTTGATTATAAGTCCAATTTCCGTCAATAAAATTAAAAAATTCACTATAACCTATACCCTTTGCACACTGACAATCTTTATTTAATCCATTTCTTAACAATTGTAAAAATTCATCAAATAAACCATCTGAAATCATTTTATCAACTCTTAAATTTATTCTTTCATAAAGTTTATCTCGATCTGTGTTCAAAGCAAAAATTTTATAATTGAAATCGCTTTTAACACTAACCCTTTTCATCTCATTGCCTGATAAAATTTCCAATGCCCTAATAATTCTTTTTTTATCATTTCTTGAAATTTTTTGTGCCATTAAAGGATCTACATTTTTTAACCTTTCATATAATTTTTCAACGCCATAGGTATTAGAAAAATTTTCTAGTTCTTGCCTTAATTTATCATCTTTTATTACATTGTGATAATCATAATCATTTACTAATGCCTTAATATAAAGCCCCGTTCCACCAACAATAATTGGTATTTTTTTATTCTTAATAATTTGATTGATTACAGTTTTACAATCCTGACAAAACTCTGCAACACTGTATGATTGATTTATATCTAGAATGTCTAAAAGATAATGTTTTACCCCCGACATTTCTTTTTCTGTAACTTTTCCAGAACCAATGTTTAACCCCTTATAAATTTGCATTGAATCTGCCGATATAATTTCACCATTAATTTGTTTTGCAAGCGTTACAGCAATTTCACTTTTCCCAACTGCTGTTGGTCCTGTAATTACGATAACATCATTTCTCATAAAACCCTTTTAAACCATTTTTCAATTTGTTTTTTGTCTATCTTTACAACAATAGGTCTACCGTGTGGACATAACAAAATATGTTTATCAAGCTCGTCAATTAATTTTTCTATCTCGTTAAGTGACAAAATTTGCCCACTTTTAACTGCCATTTTACAAGAATGTTGCATTAAATCCGTTTTAAAAAAATCTTTACCTTTTTCGGTATAGTCTTGCAAATTACTCATAAAATAATCAAAAAATTCATCAATTTTAGCTATTTCCAACATATAAGGAATAGCTGTAATTTTTATACTATTATTACCCAAAAATTCAATTTCAAAGCCAATATCTTCTAAACAATCATAATTTCTTTTTATAAAATCAAACTCTAAGCTGTTAAGATTTAAAACTTTGCTTACAAGGAGATTTTGTTTAATCACTTCATTTTTTTTAACACTTTCTAAATATTTGTCATACAATGTTCTTTCGTGAGATGCGTGTTGATCAATCATATAGAGGCAATCATCTTTTTCAACTAAAATGTAAGTTTTAAAAATTACACCAATAATTTTTGCCTTTGGCAAATTATCATCAATGCTTTCTTGATATTGTGAAGCAACATAAGAGTTATTTTTTTTGGAATTTAATATATATTCCGTCAACCTACTTTCTTCTGAATTAGCCTCCAATTTTTGCTTCCAATTATTATCGTTTGAATTTAAAAATATATTGCTTTCTTTCTCAAATTCAGGTTCAGATTGCAAACTTATTTCTTGGAAAGAATTTGTTTTAGAATTATCATAACTAACACCTTGTTCTGCATCAATCTTATGTAAGACTGCATTATTTTCTATCTTTAAATCTTGTTGTTTTTCACTTTCTGCAATTCTTGTAAAATTTGCATTCATAAGAGCAGAATAGACTGAGTTTGTAAATAAAGTTCTTATAAAACCTAAATTTTCAAACTTAATTTCCATTTTGCTAGGATGAACATTTACATCAACACAATCAAACGGAAGAGACAAACAAAGGACAAAAAATGGAAATTTATTTTTCATTAAAAAATTTTGATAAACTTCTTGTATTGCATTTGAAATAAAAGAATTTTTTACGATCCTACCATTAACTATCAATGTTTGATAAGTCCTATTTGCTTTTGATATTTCAGGTTTACCAACATAACCCCAAAGCCTATAACCTTCTCTTTCAGCATTAACTTCTAAAATGTTATCTATTGTGTCTTTACCATATATTGTATATATGTTTGAATACAAACCACTGCCCGTTGTATCGTATTTAATTTTTCCATCAATAATGTATCTAAATTGAACATTTGGATTAGCAAGAATAAGTTTTTCAACCAAGTCTGTTATTTCACCTTCTTCAGTTTTACTTTTTCTTAAAAATTTTCTCCTTGCTGGTGTATTGTAAAATAAATTATTTACAGTAATTTTTGTTCCTGTATTCATTGCAATTTCACCAAGTTCGCCAAATTGGCCACCTTCAACCTTTAATGTTGTTCCCAATTCATCATTTTGCGTTTTAGACATTATTTCAACTTGTGCAACGGAAGAGATGCTAGCAAGTGCCTCACCCCTAAATCCCAAAGTAAAAATATTATCTAAATCTTCAACGCACTTTATTTTACTTGTAGCG
>CALVZZ010000037.1 GCA_944372715.1 uncultured Clostridia bacterium
CGTCAATAATATACAAGACAACATCAACACCTGCAATTGCACTTCTTACATTTTTCATCATAAATCTATCAAGCTTATTTTTGCTTCTATGAATGCCAGGTGTATCTACGAAAACAAGTTGATAGTTGTCTCTTGTCAAAATACCCATTATATTTTGTCTTGTTGTTTGCTTTTTGGGAGATACAATAGAAACTTTTTCACCTACCAATGAATTTACAAGTGTACTCTTTCCTGCATTAGTTCTTCCAACAACACCAACATAACCAAATTTAAACAAATTCTACCCCCTTATTTTATTACATTGTATTTTTTTAATATTTGTTCTGCTTTTTCCATCATTTCCTGTTCTTCCTTTTCATTTTCGTGGTCATAACCAATAAGATGCAACAAACCGTGAAGAGCAAGAAAACAAAGCTCTCTTTTATAGCTATGCCCATATTCTCTTGCTTGCTTTTTTGCAATTTCTTTACATATAATAATATCTCCAAGCGAAACCAAACCTGTTTCTAAATCTAGTTCTGCTGACAAATCTTTTGAAGATATTTTTTTATTTTCAAAATTTAAATTTGGAAAAGATAATACATCTGTTTCTTTATCCAAATTTCTGAATTTGTTGTTAAGATATTTTATTTCCTGTGTGGAACAAATTTTTAAATTTACAGAAAAGCCTTCAAAATTTAAACTACTAACTGCACAAGAAAAAATTTTGTTAATTTTATTTTTTAAACAAAAATTTTTAAAATTAATGAAATTTATTTTCATTTTTTATCCTTTTATTGTAAAATATTATTAACTTAAATATAAATTAATTTATAAAAAAAGTCAATTATTTGAATGATTAATTTATTTTGAGAAAAAATAATGAAAAAGGAGAAAAAAATGACAAAAGTTGTACAGTATGGTTGTGGCAAAATGAGTGTTTACACTATGCGCTATGTGATTGAAAAAGGTGGAAAAATTGTTGGTGCTTTTGATATTGACAAATCAAAACAAGGACTTGACATTTCATCATTAATGGGTGGTGAAAAGTATGGAGTTGAAATTCAAGGAGTTGAAGAATTTGAAAACTTCTTAAAAAAGAAGAAACCTGACATTGTTATTGTAACAACAATGAGTTTAATTGAAGATGTTAAAGATGCACTTTTAATTTGTGCTAAATGTGGAGTTAATGCAATTACAACTTGTGAAGAAGCATTCTTCCCTTCAAACAGTAATCCAAAAGCTTTTAAACAAATTGATAAGCTTGCAAAAGAAAATGGTTGCACAATTTGTGGAAGTGGTTACCAAGATGTTTTTTGGGGTAATTTAATTACAGTTTTGGCAGGAGCAACACAAAAAATTACAAAAATTAAAGGTAAAAGCAGTTACAATGTTGAAGATTATGGTATCGCTCTTGCAAAAGCACACGGTTCAGGCTTGACTTTAAAAGAGTTCGATGAACAAGTTGCAAGTGTTGATAAAATATCTGATGAAGAAAGAAAAAAGATAATCAATTCTGGAAAATATCTTCCAAGTTATATGTGGAATGTTAATGGTTGGCTTGCTTCTCAACTTGGATTACACATTAAAAGACAATACCAAAATTGTGTACCACAAATTGCTAAATCTAAAATTTACAGTTCAACTTTAAATATGACAATTCCAAAAGGTAGTGCAACAGGAATGAGCGCAGTTGTAACAACAGAGACAGAAGAAGGAATAACATTAGAAACAGAATGTATTGGAAAGGTTTATGACAAAACTGAATTTGATTGCAACGATTGGACAATTGAAGGAGAACCAAACACAAGAGTGGTGATAGAAAGACCAGCAACCGTTGAACTTACTTGTGCAACAATTGTAAACAGAATTCCTGATGTTATATCTGCACCTGCTGGATATTACACAACAGAAAAGATGATTAAAAACGAATTTAGAAAGAAAATATAAAAAAAGCACATTTTAATGTGCTTTTTTATTATCATTTTTTTCATTTATTTTTGATTCTTCTAAAAAATTATCTTGTGCTTCGTTTTTCTTATATAAATATTTTATCAAAAAGAAAACTGCAATTCCACCAATAACCAAAAATATTGACCAAAATTGAGATGGTGACATTCCTAATATAAATGCACCCCTATCATCTCCCCTAATAAATTCAATCATAAACCTAAAAACACCATAACAAACCATATAAAGTGGTAGGTTATATTTATAGTTTCTTTTATAAAATAAAAGAGAACAAAGTGCAAACATTAAAAATAAAAATATTGCTTCAAAAAGTTGTGTTGGATAAACTTTTGTTAAATGTCCGGGGAAAAGTATGCCTAACCAAGAATCCGTTTCAATTCCATAACAACAACCAGCAAAAAAACAACCTATTCTTCCAAAAGCGTGGGCTATTAAAATACAGCAGGGAGCAATTTTTAAAAGTTCCAACATTTCAGTTTTATTAAATTTATTTTTAAATATAAAATATCCAATTAAAAATATTACAGTTCCACCAATAAGTCCACCCATAAAAGTTAAATTTTGAAAATGAAATCCATCAGATGGATTTTTTATGTAATCCAACACGGCTTGAAATAAAAAAGCAAAAAAGAATCCCCCAACAATACTTATTATACCATTATAAAAAACAAAATCTAAAAACTTGTTGCTTATGTTTGCTTTTTTTCCGTAAACATACAAAACGACAAAGCATAGTACTATTCCTATACCTATCATCAATCCATACATTGAAAATATTCCAAAAATTTTATCTGGTAACATATAACTATATTATTTTTTTTTTGAATTAAAGTCAATAAAAAAAGCTATTTTAAATAGCTTCTTTTGTAAAAAAATAAATATTGTTGTGCATAACCTGAAAGCAAACCAAATTTATTTACCAATTCATCTCTTATTTTCTCTCTGTTATTACATTGCTCAAAAAACTGATTGTAAAGTTTTTCAATCCAAGTATCCACAGGAAAAACATCAAATCTTGAATAAGCAAAAAGTAAAATACAATCTGCAACCTTAGGTCCAACACCACTTAAATTAATCAAATTTTTTCTTAATTCTACTGTTGAAAGAGATTTGCTTTTTTCTATATCAAAGCTTTCTAATTGTTTTACAACTTCAACTAAATATTTTGCTCTATATCCTGCTCCAATATTGACAAAATCACCTTTACTTAAATTTTTCAATTCTGATAAAGTAGGAAAAGCATAAAATTCTCCAATTTTTTTACCATAATTTTGTCTTAACTTAAAAAGAATATTTTTAATTCTTTTAATGTTGTTATTTGCTGAAATAATAAAAGAAATAATTGTTTCAAAAATGTCTTGTTTTAAAATTTTAATTCCATAGCCAAACTTGATTGCTTCATTTAAGGGAGAAATTTGTCCTAACTCTTGTTTGATTTTTATGTAATCAGTATTAAAATCAAAATAATTAATAAAATAATCGGTATCAGTTGTATTTATAATATAAACATTGTCTTTTTCTTCAATAACAGCAACTTTGTCAGCAGATTGAACAATATAGTTTTCATTTTCTTTATAATATGAAAAAACTTGCCCACACTCTAAAGTTTGGACAAGATTAAAATTTGTTTTTTCAATTATAATTTTTTTATTTTTTTCAACTTGCATATTAAATTACTCTGCTGGGTAAATGCTTGCAATTTTCTTTGCGTTTTTGCATTCAAACTTAACAACACCATCAATTAAAGCAAACAATGTGTGATCCTTTCCCATTCCAACATTTTGACCAGGATAAACTTTTGTTCCTCTTTGACGAAGTATGATTGAACCTGCAAGAATTTTTTGACCAGCATAAGCTTTAACACCAAGACGCTTGCTTTGACTATCTCTACCGTTCTTTGTGCTTCCGCCACCTTTTTTATGAGCAAAAAGCTGTAAGCTTATAAATTTCATACTAACTCCTTTTAACAGTTTTAATTTGAATGTATTTTTCATTACCACACTTTATATCTTCAAGTGAAAATTTTAAAGTTTTTAAAAGGTCTTGTGCTTTTTCTACATTTTCCAAGATAATTAATTTTAAAAAGCCGTCTTCTTTTTTATATTCACATTTTAAATTTAAAACTTTCATCACACCTAAACAAGCACTTTGTGTTAAAGATGAAATTGCACTGCACAAAATATCAGTACCGTTTTCAGCATAACCAGTGTGTCCTAAACATTCAAAACCTGTAAAATTTTCTTTTTCTTTAAAAAATTTTATTGTTGTCATTATTTTATCTCAACAATTTTTATAGTTGTAAATGGTTGACGATGACCTTGTTTCTTTCTCTCATTCTTTTTTGCTTTATATTTGAAAACAACAATTTTGTCACCTTTTCCGTGTTCTACAACTTCTGCGTTAACACTTACACCTTCAACATAAGGTGTTCCTGCTTTAATCTTATCTCCATCAGCAACTAAAAGTGGTTTAAAGCTAACTTTATCACCAACAGCTCTTTCAATTTTTTCAATCTGAACACTGTCGCCAACACTAACTTTATATTGTTTTCCACCTGCTTCAATTATAGCGTACATAGATACTCCTCCTTCCTAAAAAACTCGCTGTTAAGGCAAGTTTAAAACTTTTCAACCTTTTCCACGCGGATAACGAGTGAATAATAACAAAAAAAATGCTTGTTGTCAAGCATTTTTAATTATTATAATAACTTTTCCCTATGCTTCTGTTTCTAAAACAGCATTAGAATCAACAGTTAATGTATATACAACTTCACTTGTTGCTTCATTCCATTTAATCTTTATTTGAACACTGTTTTCTTTGTTTACACTTGTAACCCAAATCAAAGAACCATCATCTTCAAATGCTTCTTCACCATATTTATTCCAACCTTCCGTTGTTTGTCTGTTAGTAGTCTTTACATAGGCACCTTCGCCCCCAACTGTAACTCCTGTTGGTGCTGTGAATTTAATTGCAACAATATTTCCTGCTTCAATTTCTAAAATGGTATCTGAATAAGGAATTGTACCTTGCAATTTAAGATTATATCCATTTTGTACTAATGAATAATCAGCATCAGTTGGAAGTGCAGTAAAAGTTTTATTTGTTGCATTATAAGTACCTAATGTAACCATTTCACCTGCTCCACAAGCAACTAAACCAACCGTTACACAACCAAGCAACAAGGTGACTATAAATGTTTTTAATGTTTTCATATATCCTCCTTTTAAAAACAGAAGTATTATACAAAAATAGTAAAATTATTTCTTGTAGAATTTTAAAAGAAAAGTTACATTTTTAATTTTCTTTGTAAAATAAAAAAACGACGACTTGTTAGCCATCGCTGTTTGTTAATCTTCCAAATAAATATACCTTCTACAATTTTCGCATTCCATTATTCCATTTTTTTTCAACCTTTCTATCTGCGCAGTTGAAAGTTCCATCATACATCCACCACAAGATGTGCTTCTTAATGGTACAAATATCGGAAAAAATTTATCCGAACGCTTTGATTTATATTTTGAAAGCAATTCGCCGTCTATTCCTTTTTCTAATTGCAACAACTCAGCTTGCAATTTTTTTATTTCAGGTTCCACCTTATTTTTCAAAGCTTCGTAATTTTGTTTGTGAACAGCGTGTTTGTTTTTTGCAGCACCATATCTCTTTTTTGTAGTGTCAAAATCATCTAATATTCTTTTCACGGCATCAGCTTGTGACATTATCTTTTTTTCTAAATAATTTAAATTTGAAATAATTTTATTTGTAAGTTCTTTGTATTCATTTATTGTTTTTTCATCTAATGTCTGTATATCTTTTTTTTCTAAATTATCTATCATTTTCTGATTGTCATTAAAAGCTTTTTTCAAACTGTCATATTCTCTAACAACATCTTCTGCATTCTTTTCAAGCTGAGAAGATTTGTTTTGTGCATCTTTTACAACACCAACCATATTTTCATAAATTTTTTTATCTTCACTAGAATTCAATTCTCTTTCTAATTTAATAACTTCCTTATCTTTTTTTTGATATTCTAGAATTTTTTTAATATCCATTCAACATCTCCTTGTAAAATATTAACATATCTATTCATTAAAGTCCACAAGTTTTTTTGCTCTTGAAGGATGGCGAAGCTTTCTCAATGCTTTTGCTTCTATTTGACGAATTCTTTCACGAGTTACATTAAATTCTTTTCCAACCTCTTCAAGCGTTCTTGGATGTGAGTCATCAAGACCATAACGAAGTCTTATAACTTTTTGTTCTCTTGGAGTTAATGTTTCTATGATTGATAATAGTTGCTCTCTTAAAAGATTTTGACTTGCAACTTCAACAGGTGATTTTATTGTTTCATCTTCAATAAAATCTGCAATTTTGCTATCATCTTCTTCGCCAACAGGACTTTCTAATGAAATTGGATCTTGTGCAATCTTTTGTATTTCAGAAACTTTTTCAACAGAAATACCCATAGCCTCTGCAATTTCTTCCGTTGTTGGATCTCTGCCAAGTTTTTGTATTAGTTGTCTTGTTGCACGAGTTAATTTATGGATTGTTTCAACCATATGGACAGGTATTCTTCTTGTTCTTGCTTGATCAGCCATTGCATGAGTAATACTTTGTCTTATCCACCACGTTGCATAAGTTGAAAAACGAAAACCCTTTGTGTGATCAAATTTTTCAACTGCTTTAATAAGTCCTATATTGCCTTCTTGTATTAAATCTAAAAATTGCATACCGGATCTACCTACATATCTTTTTGCAATACTTACAACCAACCTTAAATTGCTTTCCGAAAGTTTTGCCTTTGCATATTCATCACCTTCTAAAACTTTTTTAGCAAGTTCAACCTCTTCTTCTGGTGATAATAATGGTGCTTTACCAATATCTTTTAAATACATCTTTACAGGATCATCAGAATTTACTTGAACAAGTAAACTGTCTAAATTCATATCCTTTTCAGGTTCAAGAGATTTAATGATTTTAATGCCAAGTTCTTCAATTCTACCTATAAATTCTTTTGTTTCATCAGCAGTAGCTTCAGCCTTAAAAAGCTTTGCATAAATATCTTCGTCGTTGACGGAGCCTTTTTTTGTTCCTATATCAATAATTTTCTTTAATTCTGCTTCTAATTTTTCGTTAAGCATTAAAATCCTCCAAATTTTTATTTTTCACTTGTTTTGTAATTTCATTTAATTCCTGTAATATAGCTTTTCTATCTTCCACAGTTTGAGCTTCTTTAAACATCTCCGTTAATTTTGTCTGCTTTTCTTTTAAATAAGCCTCTACCATTAGCCACAAGCATTGGTGGAAATATTGTTCTTGATTGCTTATGCTGTCAAAATTAAATCCAACAATATCTTTAATTTCTGGCAAATTTTCAACATCAAAAAAATCAAAAACTGATGTTATATGAAGTTCCAAATCTTGTTTTTTTCTGTTTTGAATTAACTTATAAAGTTCTAATTGATTTTCATTCTGAATCAATTTTTCCAAATCAAACTTTAAAGAAGCAAATTCTTTTCTATGGAGCAAACAAGCAAGCACATATGTTACAGCTTTAAGGTTTATATTACTTTGTTTTGTAATTGTAACTTCATCAATTTTATTTTCTCTAACTTGTCCATTTAAATCTCTGCGCAAAACATCAAGTGGAACACCTGAGTATTCTTTAAGAACTTTCAAATATACATCTTTTTCACTTTCAGATTTAAGTTCTCTTAAAACGCATAGTGCTTCGGAAAGGAATTTTGACTTTTCCGAAGCATTTGACAAATCATACTTTTTCCTTATATTTAATATTTTAAAATCTGTTGGTGGAACTGCACTATTCAAAATCTCCTTTAACTTGTCCGATCCTAATTCTTTTAAGCATTCGTCTGGATCCTTCCCTTCTGGAAGATTTGCAATCTTTATATTTAATCCAGCTGTTTCAAGAATTGGAATTGCTCTTAATGTTGCTTTGCGTCCAGCTTCATCACCATCAAAACACAAAATAATGTTATCCGAATATCTTTTTAGCTCTCTTGCGTGTTCAAAAGTGAAAGCCGTTCCTAAACAAGCAACAGTTTGATAGAATAAATAGATCAAGACATTCTTCTGAAGGGCTAAGTAGAGAAGAATATGTAGAAAGAGTAAGAAGAAGGAAAAATAATGAGATTGATGATATTATAAATGATTCTCAAGAAAAAAGAGCTTCTACTTCT
>CALVZZ010000038.1 GCA_944372715.1 uncultured Clostridia bacterium
TCTTTTTCTGGATAATATTCTATTTCTGTAATTTTAGATTTTTTCACTCCAATTTTTCCCAAGGAAACATTTTTTGATAATAAATTTTTGTTTTCAAAGTTAGCAAATCCAAAATTTAATAAACTTGCACTTTCATTAAATCTTTCTTGACCTGTTTTTGCTCCAATTACAACACTAATTAATCTCATATTAGATCGGAGAGCAGAGGCACACAAACAGTATCCTGCTTCATCAGTTGATCCTGTTTTTCCAGCATCGCAACCACTATAATATCTTGTTAACTTGTTCGTGTTTACAAGTTCTGTTTTTCTTCCAGAAGGATGTATTAATTCATCCATCCAAATTGTACTATATTTAAAATACAAATCGTGTTTTAACAGTTCTTTCATTAATAAAGCAACATCTCTTGCAGTAGAGTATTGATTAGGTTCTGGAAGTCCTGTACAATTTGAATATAGAGTGTTTGTCATTCCAAGCTCTTTTGCTCTTTGATTCATCTTATTTACAAATGTAGATTCTGATCCAGATATGTGTTCTGCCAATGCTACACTAGCATCATTTGCAGAAGCCATTATAACACTTTTAATTAATTGTTCAGCTGTATATGAAACATAGGGATCAATAAAAACTTGTGAACCACCCATTCCAGAAGCATTTTCAGTTGTTGTTATTTTAGTTTCAAGTGTTAAATTACCATTATCCATCTCTTCAAATGTAAGAAGCAAGGTCATAATTTTGACCATACTTGCGATTGGTAGTTTTTCATCTGCATTATTTTCTTCTAATATTTCACCTGAATTATAGTCAATTAATATGCAAGATTTAGCATTTACTTCATAAGCATTTGCAGTATTTGATTGAATAGTACTACCAATGGGTACTATGCAAAAACATAACACACAACATATAGATATCAAAAACTTTTTCACAAATCACCTCAAACCTTTTTATTTCAGTGTTAGTTTTTGATAATTTACATTTTTTATACATCAAAGTTTAACTGTATTAATTATTTCTGCAAACAGCTCACCTATCTTTTTTGACATCTTCTTGCCATTTGTTAAAACTTCTTCGTGAGTAATTGGAGCTTTTGCCAAATCACTTGCTTTATTTGTAACACCAGCAAGTAACAAAACTTTAATATTTAAAGAGTGAGCTAAAATGACATCTAATGCTGAACTCATTGAAACAGTATCAACCCCAATTTTTCTTAGCATTTTTATTTCAGCAGGAGTTTCATATGTTGGTCCTATCAACTGACAGTGTACTCCTGTTTTTAATTCAATTCCCATTTTTTTACTTATCACTGTTGCCAGCTTTATAATATTTTTATCATATGCATTTTTCATATCTAAAAAGTTTATTGGATTTTGTCCTATTAATGGATTTTGTCCGGTTAAATTGATATGGTCATTAATTAACACCAAATCAGTTGGATTTAGTGTGTTGTTAACAGCGCCAACTGCTGTTGTCATTAATATTAATTTAACTCCTAATTTAGATAAAATAAAATATAGTTTTCTTATCTCTTCCAAGCTCCCACTTTCATAAAAATGCAGTCTATTAAATATTAAAATTCTTTTGTTGTTATAATCTCCAAAAATAAACTTCCTACTGTGACCCGAAACATTTACATAATTCAGCCCAAGCTTTTCATATTCTATTTCATTTACATTTGTTAGCTTTGGCATAGCTTCACTAAACCCAGAACCTAAAACAATCGCTATTTCTGCCCTATCATTAATTTTCTTTACAATCTTATCTACTTTATCCATATTATCTATATAACACAAATTTTAATTTAAACAAAACAAATGCAATATGTTTTTTTCACAAGTTCTTTTTATGTAATTTGTCGAATAAAATAGATTGTGCAAACTTATAGTCGATTAAATAAAATATCTAATATCAAATATAATTTAACAGGATTTTTTAGATTTAACAAAATCAAGATTCTTGTTTTAATTTTTATTGCTGTTTTAGGAATCTTTACTGGCATTTTTACAGCAACAAAAAGTGGTATAAACATTACAAATTTTCAAGGTTATAATCTTTATATTTATGCAGATGGTAGTGTTTTTAGTTTTGATGTCTTTTTTTATAGAATGTTATCTCATATTACAGTATTAGTTATTATTTCAATTTCTTCATATTCAATATTTTTGTTACCTTTATCATACATACTATTTTTTTATAGAGCATATCTTATAGGATTAAATTGTACATTTTTAATAATTTTGTTTGGCTTTTCTGGTATATTTACTAGTGTTATAATTATAATTCCTTGTCAAATAATTATAACATTTATCTTTATAATCTATTTTTGTTTAATGATAAATAGAGCTGTTGAGAAAAAACGATTTGGAATTTGTAACAAACCAAAGTTTATAAATATTTTTTTGATTACATTGTTAATATTAACTCTATTAAATTTTATTGAAACAATGTTGCTTATTTTATTAAACGCAAGAACAATTTTTGTTATTTGACATTTTCCAACATCCAATCAACATAAACAGCATATCCTTTTGTTGGATCAGACAAAAATACGTGAGTAACTGCTCCTATTAACTTTCCATCTTGGATAATTGGACTTCCACTCATTCCTTGAACAATTCCACCTGTCAATTCTAACAACCTTGAATCAGTAACTCTAATTACCATACTTTTATCACTTGACTTGGGTTGATAAGAAGTTTTTATAATTTCTATATCATATTCTTCTGGCACACCACTTACAGAACTAATCAACTTTGCTTTTCCTGGTTTTACACTCATTCTGCTACCTATTGGAACAATTCTGTTGTTGTCCATAAGCCCATCAAAATTTGTAACTTCACCATAAACTCCATAATCACAATTTATGTCAACTGTGCCTTTGTAATTATTCCCCTGCATAAACAAACACCTTAACTCTCCTGGCTTACCTCTTTCACCCTTAGTGATACCTATTAAACTACATTTATAAATTTTACCATCAGATACAGGAACTTCTACACCTGTTTCAAAATCAGTAATAGAATGTCCAAGAGCTCCAAATCTATTGTTATCTGCGTTTATAAAAGTCAAGGTCCCAACACCTGATGCATCATCTCTAACCCAAAGTCCTAATTTATAAGAATCAGCTGATACATCTAATTCAGGCACCAACTCAACAATTACTTCTTTTTCATCTCTGAGTAAAGTTAATTCCACTCTTTCACCATTACAATCTTTTAATAATTCTGGAATATTATCAACACTGTCAATGACAATCCCATTTATCTTATATAAAATATCACCCGATTTAATTGATTTATTTTTTAATGTTGTTACAAAACCGTCATCAGTTTGTATTGTACTTTCTCCTATTACAATTGCACCTTTTGTTTTTAATGAAAAACCAAGTGGAATTCCCCCAACATAAACTTCAACGCCATTAGATATTTCTGCATTTAATGTTTTTATTGGAATAATTCCAAACAACTTAAATGTGAGTTTTGTTTTAGTCTGTTTTTCCCCATTAACACTTACATTTTCCTTATAAACATCAGCAGAAACATATTTTCCAAACATATTCTTTTCATTAATGTTTGAAATTTCATCATAAGTAACTATTATGTCATCTGGCAATGATAAAATATTGCTAAACTGAACATTTGATGCTATCAAAACAAATAAAATTGCAAACAAGATACCTGTTAACTTTAATAAAATTTTTTTCATAAAATTAGAGTTTGCAAATTTTTAAATAATATTACAAAATAAAAAAGCATAAATCCTTATGCTTTTTCTATTTTCATTTTAAATTCTTCACTTTTATTTTTTAATTCTTTTGCGTGAGCAATAGATAATTCTGTTTTGTAATCACCACCAGAAAGTTGTGCAATATGTTCATATATTTTATCATTCAATAATTTTTCAACTTTTGTTTCTGTTGTGTTATTATGTGTTTCTTTTTTCACAAAAATATATTCATCAGCCATAGCAGATACTTGTGGTAAATGGGTTATGCAAATAACTTGAAAATTTTTACTTAATGTTGCTAATTTTTCTGCAACTGCATTTCCAATTACACCACTAATTCCAGAGTCAACCTCATCGAAAACTAGTGTTTCCACCCCATCTTTATCGGCTAATATATTTTTCATTGCAAGCATAAATCTGCTCATTTCCCCACCTGAAATTATTTTGGAAAGTGGTTTTAATTCTTGACCAGCATTTGCTGAAAACAAAAATTCAATATTATCAAAGCCCTGTTTGTTGATGTTGTCATCAAAATGTGAAGGCATTTCGTTAAATGATACTAAAAATCTTGCATTTTTCATACCTAAATCAGCAAGTTCATTGCATATCTTTTCTTCAATTTCTTTACTTATAGACCTTCTGTTTAAAGATAATTTTTTTGAAATTTCATATGCTTTTAATTTTAATTGTTCCTCCTTTAAAGACAACTCCTGTAATGTTGATTCGGCATTTTCTAAAATCTCAAGTTGTGTTTTAGCAGATTGTAAATATTTTTGTATATCGTTAAATGTTGGTCCATATTTCCTTTTTAAATTTTTAATATGATCTAGCCTGTTATAAATTTCATTAATCTTGTTTTCATCAAAAATCAAGTTTGCAGATATATTTTTTATTTCTTCTGTTATATCTTCTATTTCATACAATGAACTGTTTAATCTTTCTTTATAATCTGAAAATTCTTGACCGAATTCTGACAAATTTTGTAGATTATGTATATTATTGCTTATAGTTCTTATAACACCATTTGAGGAATCAAAATTAGATATAAACTGTTTTAATATTTCAGAAATTTTTTCTGAGTTTGTATATGTTTTTAATTCATTTTCTAGCAATTCATCTTCGTTTTCTTTTAATTTAGCATTTTCAATTTCTGAAATTTGGTAATTTAATAAGTCAATTGTTCTTTCTCTATTTTCAAAATTACCGCCAATTTCATTTTTTTGACTTTGTATATCTTTAAGTTCATTAAGAATATTATTCAACGCAATTTTATCGTTTGTAAACAAACTTGTGTTATAGCTTTCAAGTAAAGATATGTGATTTTTAGCTCTTAAAAGGATTTGGTTTTCGTGCTGTCCATAAAAATCAACTAAATTAGAAGTTAATTGTTTGAAAATGTTTAATGGGACTTGCATACCATTAATTCTATTCTCAGATTTTCCGTCAGAATAAAAAGTTCTGGACAAAAACAAAACACCATCATCTTCAAATCCTAAATCAGTTATAGTACTACTAATTTGTTTATTGTAATTAACAAAAGAAGCTTCTACTCTCATAAAATCTTCCCCTGTTCTTATTGAAGTCTTGTTGGCTTTTTCTCCT
>CALVZZ010000039.1 GCA_944372715.1 uncultured Clostridia bacterium
TATTGGGGAGAAATGCTTGGTATTGCTGAGCAGGTTAAAGCAGGAATTACAACAATTGAAGAGTGTTATTTCTTTTATGATAAGCTTTTGGAAGCGATAAATAAAAGTGGTATTAGATGTAGAATTGGAATACCAAATAACTTTCAGGAATGTAAAGAAGGAGAAATGAAGGAGTTTTTAGATGGCATTATTTCTAAACTTGATAATGAACTTGTCAAACCTGTAATTTATGCACATTCAATTTATACATTAAACGATGATGAACTAAATTATTTAGTTGATTATTCTGCTAAAAATAAGCTTCCAATGAGTATGCATATGTCTGAAACATTGAAAGAAGTTGGAGATTGTACTGTAAAAAATGAATGTACTCCACCTGAATATTTGGAAAATATTGGTTTTTTAGACAGAAAAACAACTTTGTATCATTGTGTACATTTAGATAAAGATGATATAAAAATTTTGGCAGATTATAATGTAAATGTTGTTACCTGTCCTTCAAGTAACCTTAAACTTGCTTCTGGTATTGCTCCCATTTATTCAATGTTGAATCAGGGCTTGAATATATGTATAGGTACTGACGGCGTAGCGAGTAATAATGCTTTTGATATGTTTAAAGAGATGTTTTTGGTTGCAACTTTAAATAAGGCACTTTTATATGATGCATCTATTATTACTGCAAATCAGGTAATTGAAATGGCAACTAAAAATGGTGCAACTGCTTTAGGCTTTGATAGGTGTGGTGATATTAAAGTTGGAAATTTAGCAGATTTAATTTTATTGGATTTAAACGCAGTTCACCATCAACCACTAAATAACATTATTTCTAACATTGTTTATTCTGCAAAAAGCTCTGATGTATATTTTACTATGGTGAATGGTAAAATTCTTTATGAAAATGGTAAATTTTATATCGGAGAAAATATTGAAGATATTTATAGTAATTGTAAAAAAATTGCAAAAAGAATTTTTAATTTAATTGATTAAATTAATATGTGGGTCTATAATATTAAAAAGAGGTGATTAGTATGAGTAATTTAAATTCTTTTTCAGATAGTGCTGAAAAAGTTATAAAAAATGCTGGCAAAATTGCAAAAGAATTAGGTAGTAATGAAGTTGGAACAGAACATATTTTGTATGGAATTGCAAGTGTAGAAGAGTGTGCTTCATCAAAACTTTTAGCTGAATACGGTATCACAGAAGAAAGTATGGAAAATGTACTTGAAGAAAATGCTGACAGTATTCAAATTTTTGGAACGGAAATTGAATTTACTCCAAGAGTTAAGGATTTGTTTAGATTGGCTCAAAATATAGCTATGCAACTTGGACACAATTTTATTGGAACTGAACATCTATTGTATGCACTTTTGTCTAGTAGTGGAAGCTTTGCATATAGGCTTATGTTTGCATATTTTAGAGTAAATATAAATGAATTAAAAACAAAAGTATTAACATATTTACAAGGTCAAAATAATTCTAATTCCAATTCAAATGATATAGATGCTGGGAGCACAGGAATGAAAAGCACTCTTCCAGAAAAATTGTTATCAATGGGTACGGATATCACATTAAAAGCTAGGGAAGGTAAAATTGACCCAATTATAGGTCGAGAACAGGAGATTGAAAGAGTTATTGAAATTCTTTGTAGAAAAACAAAAAATAATCCTGTTTTAATCGGTGAAGCTGGTGTTGGTAAAACAGCAGTAGTTGAAGGCTTGGCTCAGGCAATTGTAGAAGGAAATGTACCAGAATTATTGAAAGATAAAATCATATATTCACTTGAAATTGGTGGGCTTATGGCAGGAACAAAATATCGCGGTAGTATGGAAGAAAGGCTTAAAGATGTTATAGAAACAATAATAGCAAGTAAAAATATCATAGTGTTTATTGATGAAATTCACACTCTTGCACAAGCTGGTTCTGAAAAAGGGGAAACAAGTCCTGCTGATATGCTAAAACCTTATCTTGCCCGTGGAGAATTGCAAACGATTGGTGCAACTACAACAGATGAATATAAAAAATTTGTGGAAAAAGATAAGGCATTGGAAAGAAGATTTCAACCTATAATGGTAAATCCACCAACCGTTGAACAGACAATTGAAATATTGAAAGGCTTAAAAGATGCTTATGAAGCATTCCATAAAATAACCATAACCCCAGAAGCAATTGAGGCAGCTGCAACACTTTCAGACAGGTATATAATGGATAGAAGCTTGCCAGATAAAGCAATAGATTTAATTGACGAAGCAAGTAGTAAAGCAAAAGTTAACTTTAATTTAAAACCAAGTGCAATTAGGGAAAAAGAAGAAAAAATAAAACAACTTTCTGCAAACAGAGATGATGCTTCAATACAAAGAAATTATGAGAAGGCTGCGAAATTACAATCTGAAATAATTAAGCTTGAAAACGAACTTGAAACATTGAATGCTGATTATAACAAGACAGTAAAGAGAGCATCGAGCTCAATAGGTGCAAATGAAATTGCAGAAGTTGTATCAAAATGGACAGGTATTCCTGTTACAAAAATAACTGAGTCAGAAAAAGATAGGCTTATTCATTTGGAAGAAATATTGCATAAGAGAGTTGTAGGACAGGAAGAGGCTGTAAATGCAGTTGCAAGGGCAATCAGGCGTTCAAGAGTTGGTCTCCAAGATAATAAAAGACCAATTGGCTCATTCTTGTTTATGGGGCAAACAGGTGTTGGTAAAACAGAGCTTTCAAAAGCAATAGCTGAAGCAATGTTTGATAACGAAAATAACATCATCAGACTTGATATGAGTGAGTATATGGAAAGTCATTCAGTGGCTAAGTTGATTGGTGCTCCTCCTGGATATGTTGGATACGATGAGGGTGGTCAATTGACAGAACAAGTCAGACGCAGACCTTATAGTGTTGTGTTGTTTGATGAGATAGAGAAAGCTCATCCTGATATTTTTAATGCATTATTGCAAATTTTAGATGATGGAAGATTGACTGATGGACAAGGTAGACTTGTAAGTTTTAGAAATACAATAATAATTATGACAAGCAATCTTGGTTCAGCAGAAGTCAGGGCTAAACATTTAGGCTTTAATGAAAATGAGGAACAAAGAGATGTGGCTGAGATAAAGAAAATATATTTAGAGGCATTAAAGCATAAATTTAAACCTGAATTTATAAATAGAATAGATGTGATTTGTGTGTTCCATCCATTGTCTAAGGAAGACTTAACAAAAATTGCCAAAATGCTTATAAGCAACATAAATGAAAGATTGAAGAAACAAAATTTAGAGTTAAAAATAACAGAAGATGCTTTAAATTTAGTTGTTAATAATGGCTGTGCAAATGCTGAATATGGTGCAAGACCACTTAAAAGATACATTCAACAAGAAATAGAAGATAGAATTGCAGAAAAAATGCTTTTAGGTGAGCTCGAAAAAGAAGGAATAATTATTATTGATTGCGAAGGTGAGGAATTAACATTTGAAAGTGAAAATAATGCTTAATCATTTGTTTTTACAATTTTTATTTGGTATAATAATTACGGAGGATGTATGAAAATTGAATTTATAGAAAAAAATTATGATATAGGAAATAGATTAAAGGAACTTTTAACAAAAAAGATAAATAAACTTGACAGATATTTTGGCGACGATGCAACTGCAAGAGTTGTATGTAAATTGGAAAACAAAACTTATAAATTAGAGCTTACGATAACAAATAAAGGATTATTGTACCGTTCAGAAGTTACAGGGGAAAATATGTATGAAAATATTGACCTTGCACTTCCTAAAATTGAAAGACAGATTATTAAACAATCAGAAAAAAGGAAAGATAAATTTAAGGCAGGAGCATTTGATGTTCCAGAATTCTTGTTCTTAGAAGAAAAACCAGAAGAGAAAAAGAGTGAAATTTATAAGAAAAAGACATTTGACCTTATTCCAATAACAATTGAAGATGCAAAAGAGTTTATGGAAGCATTAGACCATAAGTTCTATGTATTCTTGAATGCTGAAACAGGGCTTGTAAATGTGCTTTACACAAGGGGAGACGGTCAGTTAGGCCTTATTGAATGTAACTATTAATATAATTCACCAGCTAAGCTGGTGGATTTTTAGTAATTAACCAACCACATCTTTTCTGCATAGTATATAGAGAAGAGGTGAAAGGTGAGAATAATTTGTGTTAAGGCGCCAAAAATTCTTTCTGGGTTGTTAAAATTAATTTTTAGGAAGAAAATAATAAAGCCTGATGTATTTAATTAGTACATAAATAAAAAAATAAGACGACATAAGGTCGTCTTATTTTTAATTCTTTTTACTTGTTTTAATACATTTTGTGCAAGCTTTAACTTTTCTTTGCTCGCCATCTATTTCCATAACAACATCTTGAAGATTAGCGTCCCAATGTTTGTTAGCTTTACGATTTGAGTGGCTTACTGTGTTACCTTTCATTTTTCCCTTACCACAGATTTCACAAACTTTACTCATATTTCCTCCTAAACTAGATTATTACTACTAATGCTTGCCTATTCTAGCATTAAAAAGATTTTTTTGCAAGCATTTTGTTTAAAAAATTTCAAAAAGATATATAATTTTAGTTGAAAATTAATTATTAGTGTAGTATATTATATTTGTATGCTAGCTATTGGCAGATTTTAAGTTCAAAATTTCAATTTTTTGTTTATATATAATTTTAAAAAAGGAATTCACACTGTTGACAGTTGAAACTAATAACTATTATGGGAAAATAAGTATATCCGGCGAAGCTATTGCTGTCGTTGCGGGTTATGCTGCACTAGATTGTTATGGTGTGGTTGATCTTGTATCCAAAAATTTAAGAGATAACATTAAGGAGTTAATTAAACGAAAGAAGTATTCTAAAGGTGTAAAAATAACGACTGTTGAAAATAGAATCTTTATAGACATATACTGTATTTTAAAATACGGTGTTTCTATTAGTGCTGTTGCTGAAAGCCTTAAAAAGTCTGTCAAATATAGCGTAGAGAATTTTACCGGAATGATTGTGGACACTGTAAATGTACACGTCGTTGGTGTAAGGGTGTAGGTGCATATGCAGAAGGTTATTAATGGCGCAGAATTTAGAAAAATGATTATAGGTGGAGCAAGCTTGCTTGAACAGAACAAAAAGCTTGTGGATTCCTTGAATGTTTTTCCCGTACCAGATGGTGATACAGGAACAAATATGTTTTTAACTATGAAATCAGCTGTTAACGAAGTTAACAACTGTTTAAACAATAATTTAGACAGCCTTTGTGAAGCTTTTGCAAAGGGTGCTCTTCGTGGTGCAAGGGGTAATTCTGGGGTTATTACATCTCAAATTATTAAAGGCTTTTGTAGTGTTTTAAAAACCACAACGGAAATAAATACAAAAGTTTTTGCAAAAGCAATTCAAGAAGGTGCAAACATTGCTTATAAGGCAGTCACAAAACCAAAGGAAGGCACAATTTTAACAGTTATTAGGGTTATGGCAGAAAGTGCTGTTGATGCTGCAAAAAGAAATTCAACATTTGAAAATTTCTTCAAAATTGTACTTGAAAAGGGTGAAGAAATTTTACAACAAACTCCTGAAATGTTGCCTGTACTTAAAAAAGCTGGTGTTGTTGATGCTGGTGGAAGGGGACTTATAGTCATCTTTACAGGCTTTTATAAAGTCCTTTTGGGTGAAGAACTTGATTTTGTGTTTGAAGATGCTCCAATTCAGGCAACTGTGGAAGATGTTGTGCCAGATTTAAATAACATTCCTGAAATTGAATTTGGATACTGTACTGAGTTTATGATAATCAATATGCATAAAAAGACTACGGAAGCTGATATTGATAAACTTCGTGAAAAATTGATGCAAATAGGGGACTCTGTGCTTTGTATAGGTGATTTATTGCTTGTTAAGGTTCACGTTCATACAAATCAACCAAATGTTGCTCTTGGGTATGCTCTTGAACTTGGCGAACTTTTCAATTTAAAAATTGAAAATATGAGAGAACAAAATAGAGAACTTAAAAGAAAAGCACAGCAACAACAAGACCTTAAAGAACACGGAATGGTGGCTGTTGCTCCTGGAAAAGGCATTGCTGACTTGTTTAAGGACCTTTATGTCGACCAAATTATAGAAGGTGGGCAAACAATGAATCCAAGTGCAGCAGACATTGCTAGTGCAGCAGACAAAATTCCAGCGAAGAATGTGTTTGTGTTCCCAAACAACAAAAATATAATTTTGGCAGCAGAACAAGCTAAGGGCTTGACAACAAAAAACCTAAGAGTTATTCCATCTAAGAGTGTTCCGGAAGGTATTTCATCAGCACTTGCTTTTAATCCAGAAGGTACTGTGGAAGAAAACGAAGAGGCAATGCTTGCTTCACTTCAAAATGTAAAGTCTGGTTCTGTGACATACGCAGTTAGAAGTACTCACGTTGATAGCTTTGACTTGTCTGTTGGAGAAATTATAGGTCTTGATGATAAGGCAATTTTGTCTAAGGGAACACTTGTTGGTCCAACAACGGAAGCTTTGATAGAAAAATTAATAACAGATAGTGCAGTAAATATAACACTTTTTTATGGTGAAGATATCAAGGAAGAAGAGGCATTAAACTTACAACAAAAACTTGCTGAGAAATATCCAGAATGTGAAGTTACAGCAATATATGGTGGACAACCTGTTTATTACTATATAATTTCTATTGAATAATAAAATGCGAGTTCAAACTCGCATTTTTATTTTGAAACAGACTAAATGATAGAAAAGAATTGCAAAAAGATAGTAAATATGATAAACTAGTCGAGTTTAAGGTATGTCCTCTTAGTTAAACGGATATAACAAGCCCCTCCTAAGGGCTAGTTAGGGGTTCGATTCCCTTAGGGGACGCCACTTTTGTAGGCAAATTGTTTTGCCTATTTTTTTTGTTTTCACCTGTGTATGTTCTTTTTCTTATATGTTCGCTTTATTGTTTGATTTTTGTAACTTGTCTTTTTTCTTTTCAATTTTTTTTGTAAGACTTTTGTTTGCTCTTTGCGTTTAAAAAGTTGTTTGTTTGTCTATATTTGTTGTATGGAAACATTTTTAACTTATTTATATGTCTTTTTGGTGGGTGGACTTATTTGTATGATAGGTCAAATTTTGATTATAAGGACAAAAATCACTTCGGCAAGAATTTTGGTTACTTTTGTCCTTGTGGGTGTTGTTTTGGAAGCTGTTGGAGTTTTCGATTACATCTCAGCTTTTGCTAAAGCTGGTGTTAATGTCCCTATAACAGGTTTTGGAGCTTCTCTTGCGAAGGGGGCAATTGGTGGTGTTAAGGCAAGGGGACTTATTGGCGCATTTACAGGTGGGTTGGAAGCTGTTGCAGGTGGAATTGCTGCTGCAGTGGGTTTTGCATTCTTGTTTTCTTTGATTTTTAGAGCACACACAAAAAAGAATTGAAATTACTATTGCAAAATTAAAATTTTTATGTTAAACTTACAGTGAAGTAAGTTTCTGCAGGGGGGAGAT
>CALVZZ010000040.1 GCA_944372715.1 uncultured Clostridia bacterium
TCACTCCTGTTTTTTTCTTTATTAAATTTTTTATTTTTGAAGGTAAATTTTCACAAAACTGAGCTGTTCTCCTACATTGCCACACAATACTTTTGCAAGCAGGCTTACCAGATTTTTTATTCCAAGCAACAACACTCTCTCTTTGGTTTGTTATTCCAATTCCAAAAACTTCATCAGCAGATAAACCTTCTGTAACCTTATCAAGACAAATTACAATTGCGTTATAAATTTCTTCAGCATCGTGTTCAACCCAACCTTCGTTTGGATAATATTGTTCAAAATTTAAGCTTTCTTGCTTTATAATTAATTTTTTTTGTACATCATACAAAACAACTCTAGCATTAGTTGTTCCTTCATCAATTCCAATAATGTATTTCTTTTTCATAATTTTATTATACATAAAAAATATTTTTTTTCAAATAAATTTAATTAATTTTAATTTTGAACATAAATAATAAATTTGATAATAGTTTGACAAAAAAAATATTTAATGGTAAAAATAATATGGAGATTGTATGTATAGCAAACTAAAAAATAAAAATTTTTTTAAATTGTATTTTTTTGTAAGTTTAAGTATAGTTTTTTTTACAATATGCTTTTGTTATGTTTTTTTGCATAATAATTTAACTTGGCAAGATTATTTAAGTATAAATGCAATTGAAAATTTATCATATGAAAGTGGAAGTGGAACAGTAGATGACCCGTATATAATTGCTACTCCAACACAACTTGCAACAATAGCTTCTGTTTGTAATAACGGTAATAATTTTGAAAACACATATTTTAAATTAAAAAATAATATAAGTTTATCAGGATATTCTTGGATTCCTATTGGGGGAACAGATAGATACACTGCAAATCCTTTTAGTGGAAATTTCGATGGTTGTGGTTATACAATTTTTAATATAAATGTAAATGTTTCCAACAGATCAGCTGGATTGTTTGGATATATAAGCAATTCTAACATTTCAAATTTAGTTTTAGCAAGTGGGCAAATTACTGGGGATATAAACGCAGGGGGGATTGCTGGTAAAGCTAGTAATTCTACGATAGAAAATTGTGCGAATTTGTCAGTCAATATATTTTCAAAGAAAAATTCAGGAGGAATTATAGGAGAAGGTAATTCAACGAGTTTTAATGCGTGTAAGAACAGTTCAACAATAATTACAAATAGTTCAGGATTTACAAACACAGGTACAGCAGGTGGAATATGTGGTTATTCTTCTTTATCAACTTTTTCATTGTGTTATAATAGTGGAAATGTCGGTTCAGCTAGTAATACATCAAATTATGTGGGTGGGATTTCTGGTTATTATGGAACTGTAACAAAATCATATAACTCTGGAACAATCGTTTCAGGTTCAACTAATTCACTTGGTTCGAGTGTAAATTATGCTGGTGGAATTGTAGGATATAATGGGCTTGTTAGCAGTTCTGGGAACTCTGGAAGCATAACAGCAAGAGCTTTAACAAAAACAAGTGAATCAACAATTAATGATTCTATAATCAAAGCTTTTGAAGTATATAAAACTAATTATTATATAAAGATAGAAAAAAATTGGAAAGAACCAAATGCTAATGTTGTGACGACAACTTCATCAAATGCATACGCAGGTGGAATATGTGGCTCTGCAATAGGTAATGTTGTGGATTGTTATAATATTGGTTCGGTAAGTGGGGGAAAGAAAACTGTAAGTGGAAAATTGACCTTTGTTTATATTAATAATATCAGTGAAATAGGGGTTAACGATAATTGGTTTAGTACTTTTGAAGCTACAAAAGTGGAATTCTCTTATACTGAAAAATACTATTACTCTCCAATTTGTGGACAAACATATGGAAGTATAGAAAATTGTTATGGAAATTTAAATTACGACAGAAATGTTGATGGTTTATTTTCAAATTATTTCGATGTAAAAGCTCCAAGCAATCGTGAGCCTTATTATAGATTTGAATATGGTAACGAATGGAATACCCCAACTCATTTTAACAATTATGGTAAATATTCAACATTTTTTGGTACGGGGAATTTTGGTGGTAGTAAGGAAACATTACAAACAAATATTGATACGCGAAATGGACTTTCAATTAGCATAAAATGTAGGGTGGGTAACACTAATGATTATGTGACATTTAATCTTTATTCAAGAACCTTTAACAATGAAATTATTTTTATAAATAGGTCGAATGAAGAGATTAAAAACTTAGTTGGAAATGGGCTAAATTCAAATGTGTGGTATGTAGATAAGAACATAAACAATGGTTATCCATTCTTAAAAGAAATGGTATGGTAAAAAAAAGCTAAACAAAATGTTTAGCTTTTAATTTTTATTTGAGTGTTTAATAAAATTTACAATTGTGATTATTATTCCTGCAATTGGGAATATAATCCAAGAAGGATGCCATATTTTAAAAAATACACCAAATAAAATATAAACTATGGTTGCTGTTAAAAGTATAATTCCAGATATGGAGTCAAAGATATTTGATTTGTGTTCAGAGTTTTTGTAGCCTAATTCTTTTTCTAGAGCATCATACATTATTTCGCCATAAATAAAGAAACAAACTGCCATAGCAATAATAGAAAAGAATATTGGTAGATAAAGTCCGTAAGATGTAAATTCGTGCAAACATATTATGATGATTGGAGAGGCAATTGTAAAAAATATACCAACAGATATGTAGTGTATGTATTTTTTCCCATATGTAAATTTTCTTTTTATAATATCTTTTGTAATACTCATATCAAATAAAATACAGAATGATAGGGCAAAACTGCCTAAAATGATAGAAACATAAATTTGATATGGTACATCAAAAGCCATACAACTAAATAATATTATAATATCAGCAAATATAAGAGTTAATTCAATTATAATTTGAAGTGCTATGTTTCTTGTTATTGCTGATGGTTTAATTACTTTTTTTTCTTCAACATTCTCTTTTTTGGTGATGTTTACATTCAAGCTTAACTCATTTATTTTACCCTTTAATAGTTCATCAATTGAAATATTAAATAAGTTTGATAGGGCAATAAGCTGAGTTGTTTCTGGATATGTTTCACCGTTTTCCCATTTGCTTATGGTTTTGTTGCTAACTCCAATTTGTTTTGCAAGTTCTGATTGTGTTAGGTTTTTGCTTTTACGCAGTTCATAAAGAAGTTTTGCAAATTCATTCATAATCACCTCATACGAATTGTACCATAATTTGCATTTCAATACAATAATATTATAAATTTTTTTAAAAAATTCTCTTTTAAGGAGAATTTATAGAACTTTATATGGAACTTTATGTAAAAATATATGTTTTTTTAAAAATTACTTTAATTTTTTGTTACAATTTGCTATAATTCAAACATAAATAAAGAATATGAAAGGGCTAATGAAAAAGCTGTTTAATAAAAGAATAATAGTTTCACTTGTAATATTGATTGTGTTATCTTCCGTTACAGGTTATTTTGCTGCACAGTTTTATATTGACAGATTTATGATAGAAGTCCAAGCTGTAACTGAATCTGAGGAAAGAGTCAGAGATAATGTCAATACCGTTCTAGCAAGGAATAGTGGCAAACTCCCAGAAGAAGTAAGTGCAACCGACAGTTTTATAATTGCTGAATATAACCTAAGCAAGAAGACAAGCATAAAGAAAACAACATCAGGTACCGTGACGGCAGCAGGAATAAAACAAGGTTTATATGCTGAAAAAATTTTTCAAGATGGACAATATTATTCAATGAAAATTTCAAGTGGCTTGGTAAGTTTGGCATCTAGGTTTTATTATACCATTGGAGATGAAACAATAGCTTTTTATAGTGGAACAGATATTCAGACAGAGTCGGCAAAATTTCCCGCAGAACCAAATGAGTTATACACTCTTGCAGAATATAAAGCAATGTATGGTAGTCCAATTTCATATTTTGTAAATTATATTGTTAGCAGTAACACTGTAAAGGAAGAAGAATTTTTAGGTAAAACAGAGAACAACAATTACAAGTTTAGGGTAATGCTTGACACTTCTTTTTCTGTTATGAATTATTCATTTGAGATTAAAACAACTTCTGGTTCAAGTAAACTTCCAAGATTTAATAGCATTGAATTGACCTTTGAAATTGATGAAAATTTTAATTTTTGCGAAATCAATATTGATGAAAATTACGATGTTTCAATACAGCAGTTGGGTTCTATGTATGTGGGTACAACAGGTGTTTTGACAGAAAAATATGAATATGATGGGAATTTTGAAATTCCAAGGAGTTAATTTTTGAAAGAATTTGAAAGTAAAATTGAAGAAATAGAAAAGGAAAAAGAAAAAAAGAAAAAATTTTCTTTTAAAAGACTTTTTGCATATATTGGCTTATATGTAATTCTTTCATTCTGCTTTGCTTTTGTAATTGTTTTAGGTACTGACACAACATCTTCATTAAGTACTCCAACACTTGGTGGAGAAGAAGATGTACCACCATCAGCTTTTGCAAATCTTGTAAACAACCTAATGACAATGGAAGATTTTTCAACAAACTTAAATTTAGATGTTGAAACTCCTGAAAGTACTAATTTTAAAATAAGTGGCAAGGTTGATGTGGTTTTGTATGAAGGGTATTCAGGAGCTGAGGTAAATGCAAACATAAAGCTTGTTTATAATGAGCAAAGTTACGATCTCAATTTACTTTATAAAAATGAGTATATATATTTGTCAGTTAATGATTATAACTATACTTTTAATACATCAACATTTATATCAGGACTTATGATGACTTTACAAACTTTTGGTATTAATGTGGGTGGTTTAGATAGCTTATTTCAAAATTTTGATATGTCTATTTTAAATGATATTGAAAGTTTGTTAAGTGAAGAGCAGTTTGATGATTACAACCTTTTGACACTTTCTGCTTTTGATGGACTGCAAGTAAAAATTCAGACAGACAAAAATTATGCAGTTAATAAAATTTATTTTGATGAATTTGTTTTAGAAGGATACAATCTTTGTGCTTCTATTGATTTATTTGATGTAAATAACAATAAAATAATTGAAATTCCTCAAAAAGATTATGTAGATATAACACAAACTGCTTCGTTGTTAAATGTTTTATCAAATACAATTAATGAAAATGTTATAAATGCGAATATAAGTGTTGTTGGTGAAAATTCCTTTAATGCTAATTTAGTTGTAGATAGGACTGAAAACATAAAATTACAATTATTATCAAATTTGTACAATAAAGATTTAATTTTACATTACGAAAATGAAACTGTTTATGCTTCATTTGATAAAGTTATGTTGAAGGCAAATGTTCAAGACATAGATGATTATATTTCTGCAATAAAAAAATTTATAAATGTGGATTTTTCAAATCTTATAAATTCTGATAATATATATAGCATTTTACATACCATTTTAAATATTAAAGAAATTTCAAAAGATGAAGATAAGATAATATTAAACATAAACGATTATATAATTGAAATTAAAACACAAGATGAGAAGTTAAAAAGCATAAGTTTTAATGTTCAGGGAAATTTAGTAAATATAAATTTAGATTATTTTGCAACTTTTAAAGAAATAGATTTTAACGAATTTATAGATGCAAAAAATATGTTGGATTTTATTGATCCTTTGTTAAACACACTTAAAGCAAGTAATTATCAAGGTAAAATTTTTGTTGAATACTTAAATGAAAAGATTGAAATAGATTATAAATTAAACACTGCAAACGGAATTGTGTTTGAGCTTGAAACTCAATATCTAGGTGTTAATGTTTTGGTTCAACTTATAAACGATAAAATTTACTTAGATATTAACAATGTAAAGATTGTTGCAACTATGGATGAATTTCAAGATCTTTGCAAGTTTGTTTTGAATAAATTAAATTTAGAAAAAACAAATCTTTCTATTGAAGACATATTGGCAAGTGATAAGTTAATACAAAATTTTTCATCTATAATAAATGGATTGTTATTTAAAACTTTTGATTTTGAAATCATATTAAAACATAACGAAAATTATATATCAAATTTATCAATTAATTATAAAGATTTTACAGCAAGTTTATCTTTGGACATTGTGAATGAAGAAGAGTTGAATTTGGTTCCAATAGGGGAATATGTAAAGTTTGAAGATGTTAAAGAGTTAGCTAATAATATTTACAACTTAATAAAATCTGATAATTATAATGTTGATGTAAATATAGAATATGAAGATATAACTCTTGTGGGGTATATCGGTTATAGAAATGGGAAAATTAATGCGTCTTTAAATGTTGCTTATAGAGATATAGCTGGAAGTATAGTAATTGAAAATAATATTGTGTATTTAAATGTTAAAGGTTTTAAAATTTCTTGTGATTTGCAAAACATTGATAAATTATTATCTTTTATTGAAGATGAATTTAATTTTAATTTTGGTAATTTAAACGATGAATTAATTTCAATAAAAGAAAAAATAAATAAAGAAAATATACAAAAAATTATTGATAAATTAATTTTAAATTACAATAAAAATGAATTTTTAATTAATTTTGAAAATTATAATTTGGCTATAAATTTAATTAATAATAAAATTAATTCATTATATTTAACATTTGCAAACGGAAATGCCTATGTTGGTTTTACCGATGAAAAAGACATTATTATAGAACAGGGTTATTATATTGATCTCATAGAAAATTTACCATTAATTTCTGCAACTAAAAAGGTGTTCGAACAAGGTTCGTTAAGTGGAGATATTGTTTTAGATTTTAATCTTTACGGTGAAAAAAATACACTGTATGTAAATTATAAAGTGGATTTTAAAAATGACATACAAGCATATTTGAGTACTACATTTAAGGGATTAAACATAAATGTTTATTATGTAAATGATATGTTTTACATAGATATTGTTGGGCTAAAAATTAAACTTGCCTTTGCAGATTTTGACGAACTAATTGCATTTATAAATAAAACATTTAAAACAGAAATTGTATTTGAAATGCCAAAATTTGACATAAACAGCTTAAATCTTGATATTGTTGAAGAAATAGAAAATGAAGTTGGACTGTCTACAATTAACTTCAAAAATAATATTATTTTAAAAGTTTATTATTCAGATATTGTAAGTAAGGTGTGTGTAAATTACAATGACATTTCAGTTGAATTAAACTGTACCAAATTTGATGATATTGTTTTTGAAAAAATTGATTATAGTCAGTATAGGGAATATGATTATATAACAAATTATATTGAAAGTGTTGTAAATGTTATCAATGAAAAAGAATTTAATATTGATATCGTTGCGAATATTTACAATAATGAGCAAATTCAAGAATTAAACATAAATTTAATATTAGACCTAAATGGTCCAGCTATGATGTATGTTGAAGTACAGTTTGGAGATGAAAATATACAGGCATATTTAGAAAATGAGATGTTGTATGTTAAATATAAGGAATTAAAAGTATGTTGTTCTATTTCTTCATTAAAGGAAATTTTAAGCTTAATGCTTCAAATTTTAGGAATAGATCCATCAGCGATACCTTTCCTAGATTACATTGGGCAAGATGTAAATTTTGACAACATACAAAATATAATCCCATCTTTAGATTTTGGTAATCCATTAAATATGCTTGAATTAATTAATTCTTTAAGTTTATCTGGCGATGTGTTTAGTTTAAATTTGAATGGCAATAAAATTTCAAATGTAGCAAAAGAAATGAATGTTAAGTTATATTTATTAGAAAATAAATTAAATAAAATTGAACTAAATAATATTTACACATCTAACGACCAATACTTTAATTGTATTATAGAAAGAAATTCGTTTGAAAATATGCCAATTTTAGAAGATAAAAGTGTTTATATTGATATATCTAATAGCAGTGACCTTTTAAAATCAATAATAAACACAACAAGCTTAAATGATTTTAACATTTCAGGCAATGTAAGTGTAATTGCAAATGTAATTGGAATTGAAATTGATATGGATGTAAAACTTTTTGTAAATATTAAGCTTATTGATGGTAATCCTATTGTTTTTGTTACTATGGATATTCCGGTTATAGGTTCTAATGTGCCTGGATTTACAGATATTAATGTCAATAATGATGTTCCTTATAAAAAAGGAGACACTTCAGTAGAGTCAAGAAAACTTGAAATTTATTATCAAGATAATTATTTGTATTTTTATAGAAAAGACAACATCAGGCAAACCATATTTTTTTCTAGAACATATGAGAAAAAATTAAAAATTCATATTGATGAATTTGTTTCAAATCCAATGTATTATCTTTTACAATATGGTTTTGGTTTTAGTGAACAGATTATGCAAGAAATTAATAAGGCAATAGAGAAATCACAAAACAGGGTAACTCCAATTGATTATAGCAAAATCTTATTAGATTATAATAATAAAGGAGAATATCAATCTGTTGTCATTAATCTAGCTGAAATTGCAAATAACAATATGTTGGACAGTGCAACATTAGATTTTTATACAGGTCTTGTTGGAGATAAAAGTTTCTTTACAAAATTATGTTTTGATATATATATGCCTATTGCTGATGCATTTAAACTAAATTTAGTAACAAATAATTTATCCCTTAATAACATTGGTCAGGAAGTTGATATAAGTCAGGCTTTAAGCTTTATAACAAATTATACATATTTAGAAAATCAAATGTATGAAGCAAGCAATGGAAATTGGGGACTTGCAAGTGAAAAAACATATACAATATCTTTTGTAACAGACTATCAAACACCACCACAAAATATTGTTGCAAATGTAAACACTGAAATTAATTTGCCCAATATGGAAAATTTTGTTGTTGATAATGGAGTTGTTAAACAATCTTATTATTTTGAAGGCTGGTATTATAATTCAGAATTTACAAAAAAATTTGAATTAACTTTGATGCCAAGAAATGATATTGTGCTTTATGCTAAATGGGGAACAAATATAGAATATTATAGAACAATAACCTTTGTTGGTGGTGTAGATGGCGAATTTTCTTTGACAAAACTTGAAGGAGAATATTTTGAAATTCCTATTTATACAACTAAATATGAAAATGTTGGTGATGTGACTACTACTTATGAATTTGTATGTTGGAAAACAAATAATGGAGAAATTTTTAGTTCAAATACTATTCCAACTTATGATATTGTTGTATATGCAGAATGGAAAGTTGTGGATGTAAAAATCACAAAACAATTTGCTTTATATGATGGTGATGAATTACTATATTCAAATAGGGTTGTAAGTGGTGAAATTATAGAGTTGCCAAATATAGAAAAAATAAACAATTCAACAAAGTTCTATCTTGACAACTTGTATTTGAATGAATATGAAATAGATGTAATGCCTGATGAAAACTTAACTTTGTTTGTTAGAAATAAATATACTTTAAGTATAGCTTCTAACTATGGAACTGTTATAAATGAAGTAATTACATTGTATCAAGGTGAAAGTTATTCACTTCAAAATCAAAGTTCTTATACTTATGATGATGGAAATGTAAGAAATGACTATACATTTAATGGTTATACATCTTCTTGTGTTATAGATTACATTATGCCAAATCAAAATATGGAAATAATTGCAGATTGGTCTATTGTTTCAAGGCAATATTTCACTGTTAATTTTAGAACAGATTGGTATATTCCTGTTGGTTGGGTGAGTGAAGGTATTGAAGTTACTGCACCAAATCAAATAAATGCTGTAAAAGTTTTACAAGGTGAAAATTTAGACTTAACACAATATGTTTCTACTACTCAAAGAAAATATACAAGAGTAAGCAAAACACATACCTGGAAAACTGAAAGTTGGGGATTGGAACCATTTGATGATATTAGTACCAAAAAGGGTATTACAATGTTAACCAACATACAAAATGATGTAACGCTTTAT
>CALVZZ010000041.1 GCA_944372715.1 uncultured Clostridia bacterium
AGACACTGTTGGTTTTATTAACAAATTACCACATATGCTTGTTGACGCATTTGCTTCAACTTTGGAAGAAACCTTAGATGCAGATTTGATTCTTCATATAGTTGATTTGTCTAATCCAGATTACAAAAGGCAAATAGAGACGGTAAATAAAACTCTTGAAGAAATTGGTGCAGGGGAAATTCCTACAATTGTTGCTTATAACAAATCTGATAAATTGCACGAAGTTATAACTTTGGGTGAAAATGAAATCATAATTTCTGCAAAAACAGGTCAAAATATAGAAAAATTAAAAGAAATGATTAATAATATGATATAAATATTAAAAAAATCAGTTTAAAACTGATTTTTTTGCTTGTTAAAAAATATCGTACTTTAAAGTACGATATTTTTTATTTTAACATCTTTTGTTATCGCCACAGCCACAACCACAGCAAGATAATAACAGGATTAACCAAATTAAGTTGCCACAATCAAAGTTGTTATTTCCACAACCACAGCTTGAAAGAAGTAAAAGCAAGATTATTAATGAGCAACAATCGCTTCCATTTCCACCAAAGCCATTACCAAAACCATTGAAAAAGTTCATACTTACCTCCTCTTATAGTTTAAACCAAATTAATATGTATTTTTTTATCTTTTGTACTTTTAAGCTTTATCTTTGGCTTACATTATCATACTATGTTGCTTTTATTTTTTTGTTACAAATTTAGACAAAACTTCTTTATTTTCTTCAGCATACTTTTTTTTAACATATTTAAAATATATTCAAAGCAATCAGTTGGGCATTTTTTCTTTTAAATGTTTCTTTGCTTTGCGAAAGATAAAGAAAAATGGAAAAATTTATTTGTTTTCGTTGACAAAAGATGTTTGATGTTATAAACTAGGGGAGTTCAGATTGTAATGGACTTTGGAAAGCAATTTTTTCACTATAAATTGTTTCCATTCTAGATTATATCATTTTTGATTTTTGCCAGAACACTTAAACAAATATGATAAATCAAAAATTTAAAACTTATATTAGGAGCAAGAAATGAAAAGTATTAAAAAAATCGCATTTGCTGTGGCATTACTTATGTGTTTGGGCTTTGGTTTGCCATTAATTCCTGCTATGTATGCTTTCGCAGCTGAACCTGCAGGTTACACTGAAGGAAATGAAATTATTGTTGAAAACTTTAAGGATACAGGTGTTGTTGGAATACCTTACCCTATTGTTGATGCTGAACAGAACTCTGCTGGTGATGTAGCAGTTACTGTTAAGGACCCTTATGGTATAGCTGTTAATGTTAACACAGGTACTTTTACTCCAACAATTTCTGGTGCTTACAGCATTATTTATACAGTTGCTAGTTATTCTAAAACTTTGTATGTTAATGTAACAAATTCAAATGATGGAATTCAAATTGTTTATCCTACAAATTCTGATAGAATTATTCCTTCTGAAATTGGAAGACCAGATGCTGATGAAACAATAAGAATCAATGTTCCAAATGTTACAGTTGAAGATAAGGACGGAACTGTAATTGGTGGTGCAACTGTTGTTGTAGAAAGAAATGGTGTTGAACTTTCTAAAGATGGAGGTAACTACTATTTTGATGTTACTAGTGAAACATCACTTGGCGAACACACATTTACATTCAAATATGTTGTAGATAGTAAAGTTTTAGCTTCATACAAAAAGACAATGCAAATTTCATCAAAATATGATAATGAATATGATTTCACTTATTCTTATAATTCTTCATTACCAACAAGTGCTGTTTTGGGGGTAGAAAAAACACTTCCTTCTGTTGTTGGTGTTAATAGCAATACAAAAGATGAAATTGGCGTTTACTACACCGTAAAAGTTGAATATGAAAAAGGTACCTCAATCACAGAAGTAACAAATGATGTTATTAGTGTAAATGAAAATGGTGAATATGTTTTTACAGCTAATCAAGAAGGTAATTATACATTCACATATACAGTTAAGGACTATAAAGGAAAAACAGCTAAAGTTTCAAGTTCAAGTTTCCAAATTAAAGATGTAAAAGATTCACAAGATCCATCACCTGTTGTTGTTGAACCTTATACAGAAATTTCAGATGAAACATATGTTGAAGCTGAACATAAATTAGCTAACAATGTTAATATTTCAACATCTCCTATTCTTATTTATCCTATTTATGCAACAGATAATGCAAATGCTTTTGTTGAAAATAATTTAACTCTTTATAGAGTTCTTGAAAATTCTTCAAATGATGAAATTTTTGATGAATCTAAAATAGATGCAGATATAAATGGTAAAATTTTGGTTTTCAATTCTGATATCAATCTTGCTGATTATACTGATGACCAAGAAGTTATTAAAGGATATAAAAAATCTCAACTTTACATTGTTGAAGATGTAGAAATTGACCAAGATACTTATACAATTTACTACAATGCTAAAGATAAGGCTGGAAAAGAAAACTCAATTAGCTATACAATCAGAGCTTTAAGTGATTTTGCGTATAACGATGAAGACAAACCAGAAGTAACTTTTGTTGAAAACTTACCATCTGCTGTATTCTTTGGTGGAAAAATAACTTTTGCAACTCCAGCTGCAAAAGATGTAAACACAAAAACAACTTCTTATGTTGATACAAGAATAAAAGTTGACGTTAAATATGCATTATATGCTGGTGATTTTTTATTAGAAGAAAAGGGTATTGATGATAATGATTCTTTACTAGTTTGGAACGATAAAACTTCTAAGTACGAAATTACTGTACCAGATACATTCCAAACAGCAACTAAACTTGTTGTTATTGCAACAGCAGAAAATGATAGTGGAATTGTTGGAACATCTGAAAAGACGGTTGTTATTACAAATTCAGGTGATACAATGGCAACAACAATTGAGTCTGTTACCATAGACGGATTGAATGAAGATTATATTCAGGGTTCTGAAATTGTTCTTCCTACTATAGTTTATAATGAAGATCTTCCTGAGTATATGAGTTATACAATTGAAATTAAACACGAATCAGGTTCTACTTTTACTGCATACGATGCTCAAAAGAGTGTTGTTGATTCAGTTAGTTATAAAACAGTAACATATAGTGGTGCTAAATTTACAGCAACTAAATCTGGTTCATATGAAATTTCATATGTTACAAAAGATGCTGGAAATAATATTACAGTTAAACAATTTACATTGGTAGTTTCTGAAGATCCTAATTCTTCTGAAATAAGAATGATTGGTCTTCCTTCTGCAATTAATGAAGGTAAATTAGAACTTGGTGAAACAGCTGATTTAGCAATTCCAACTTTGACAACTGATTTGGAATATTCATATGAAGTTCAAGTTATTAGTGGTCCAACAGGAGCTGAAATAAGCAATTATAAATTTACTCCATCAACAGTTGGAACATATAGCTTGCAATATGTAGCAACAGTTGCTGGTAGAGCTGAACAAATCAAGAGTAAGGTTTATACAGTTGAAGTTGTTGATACAACAGCTCCAACTATTGGAGAAATATATTATCCAAATGAAGCAACAACAGGAGATTTCTATATTCAACGCCCAGATTTATATGATATCAGTGGAATTGATTTAGAAAATTCACAAATTAAAATTTCTTCTACAAGATCAACTTCTACATTTAAATTGTCAAAGCTTTTAGCAAACGGTTCAGTTAAACCTAATGGTGACAATTCTTATACGATTCTTGAAGCTGATGGAACCATTAAATACAATATCGCTCATAATAACCTTTTATATACAATTGAATATTCTATAAAAGATATTTATGGAAACACAGCAACAAAATCATATCAAATCAAAGTTGGTGATACAGAAATGCCAACACTTGATGTACCTGATGATATGTTTAAGGAATCATATAAATTTGCTGAATTTGGAGAGGATAAACCTTTAACAATTGATATTAGTAAAATTACAGCTGAAGATAACAATGAATTAACTACAAGTGATTATACAACTGTGGAAGATTATATTAAAAACAACATAAAAATTAAAGTTGAAAATTCTTCAACAGGAACTGAATTAAAGACAACAGTTGACGGAAAATATGTTTATAACATCAAAGAAGTTGGAACATATAAAGTTACATTCTCATTGTCAGATGTTGCTGGTAATGTTAGAACAGTAACAAGAACATTTACCGTATCAGAAGATACTACAACTCCTATGACACAAGAAGAAATTATAGGAACAGTATTGATTGTTGTTTCAGTTATCGTACTTGCTGGTGTTGTGATTTACTTTGTTGTTTCAAAGAAAAAATCTAAATAATAAATTAAAACAGGACAGTTAGTCCTGTTTTTTTTATTATAATATTAGATAATTTTTAGGCAATAATATAAATATGTTAGATAAAATGAGTAAAGAAGTTTTGAGATTTCTTTTGGAATTTTGTAAAGATGGTTCTTTTCAAGTTTTGGAGTATGAGGAAATAATTAAATCCTTATCGTCAAACTATAATTTAGATAGAGAAGGAATAATGCAAATTTTAAAACATTTAAATTCTCTGGAATATATTATAATTAAATATAATGATGATAATGTTGTTTGCCTTTCTACTCTTCCATTTGGGAGGCAATATATTGAATCTGAGGAAGAAAAGAAAAAAAATATTTTAAAAATGAAGAATATGGCTAGGGGAGCATTTATTTCTGCTTTGTTTGCCGCATTAATTGGAGCATTTTTGGGAACACTAATTTATAATATCATTTTCTGAGGTTTGCTTTGAGTGTTAGATAAAAAAGAAAAGATGGTTATGATATTTTTAAGTGAGGTGTGCCAAAGTAAAAGGTCATACCTTATTTCTGCACAACAAATTGCAGAATTTGTATCAAAAAAATATATTTTATCCATTGCTGAACTTGATGATATTATGATTTCCCTAAATAAGGACAACTATTTAGATTTTATAATCTCTGATAGCAAATCTGGTTATTTTTATGTTATTACCTTAAAAAATAAAGGATTAACCTTTAAAAAAGATGAGAAAAAAAAGAAAAAAGAATTGATGATATTATTTTTAAGAACACTTGGCATAACTATTCTAAGTTTTGTTTTAGGTGTTTTATTAAAAATGATTTTTAATAGTTAATTTTTAAATATATTGAAATATAACAAAATAAGTGGTATAATAAAAAGATGGAAATTAGAAAATTTGAACTAAAATCAAAATTTAAGCCATCAGGAGATCAGCCAGAAGCAATTAAGCAATTGGCAGAAGGTATTGAAGATGGGCTTAAATCACAAGTTCTTTTAGGTGTTACCGGAAGTGGTAAAACTTTTACTATGGCAAATCTTATTGCAAAAACAAACAAACCTACACTTGTTATAGCACATAATAAAATTTTAGCTGCACAACTTTGTAATGAGTTTAGAGAGTTTTTTTTAATCTATAGGGTAGAGTTCTTTGTTAGTTATTACGATTACTATCAACCAGAAGCATATATTGTTAGTTCAGATACTTATATAGAAAAAGATATGTCAATAAATGAAGAAATTGATAAATTAAGGAACTCTGCAACATCTTCACTATTAGAAAGATCGGATACAATTGTTGTAGCTTCTGTCTCTTGTATATACGGATTGGGCAATCCTGATGAATACTTAAAGCTTCAAATATCTTTAAGGGAAGGAGAACAAATTTCTAGAAATGAAGTTATGAAAAAACTAATTAACATTCAATATACTAGAAATGATATTGATTTTCATAGAACTACTTTTAGAGCAAAAGGAGATGTTCTAGATATTTTTCCTGCTAATAGTTCTGAAATTGCAATCAGGGTTGAATTTTTCGGAGATGAAATTGATAATATTTATGAATTTGATCCTGTTTCTGGAAATAAAATAAACAAGTTGAAACATATAGCTATTTATCCAGCATCTCATTATGCTGTTGGTTCGGATAAATTAGAGTTTGCTTTAAAACAAATTGAAGAAGATTGCAAAAAGGAAGTAGAGCAATTTGAAAAAAATGGGAAATTAATTGAAGCACAAAGGCTAAAAGAACGAACTAATTATGATATTGAAATGATGAGAGAACTTGGATACTGTAATGGTATTGAAAACTATTCAAGGTATTTTGATGGAAGAAATATCGGAGAAGCACCATTTACATTAATGGACTATTTCCCAGATGGTTATTTGACATTAATTGATGAAAGTCATATGACTATTCCACAAATAAGAGCAATGTACAATGGTGATAGAGCAAGAAAGACAAGTTTAGTGGACTACGGTTTTAGGTTGAAGTCAGCTTTTGATAATAGGCCATTAAATTTTGAAGAGTTTAATTCTAAGCTTGGACAGGTTGTTTATATATCTGCAACACCTGCAAAGTACGAGTTGGAAAAAGCTGGGCAAGTTGTAGAACAATTGCTTAGACCAACAGGACTTTTAGATCCATTGGTTGAAGTTGTAAAAACTGATGGGCAAATTGAAAGGTTGATGCTTGAAATTGAAACTGTAATCAAAAAGAAGCACAGAGTTCTTGTTACAACATTAACAAAAAAAATGGCTGAAAGTTTGACAAGCTATTTAGTTGAAAAAGGCATAAAAACAAAGTATCTACATTCTGAGATTGATACAATGGAAAGAATAACAATTTTAAATGGTTTAAGAAATGGAGATTTTGATGTTTTAGTTGGTATAAATCTTTTAAGAGAAGGATTAGATTTACCAGAAGTTGAATTGGTTGCAATTTTAGATGCTGATAAAGAAGGCTTTTTAAGAAGTGAAGGGGCATTAATTCAAACGATAGGTAGAGCAGCAAGAAATTCAGAAGGACGAGTTATTATGTTTGCCGATACAATTACAGATTCTATGAAGAGAGCTATTGAGGAAACGGCAAGGAGAAGGAAAATACAAAACGATTTTAATGTTAAACATAACATTATTCCTAAAACTATTATTAAGGAAATTAAAAACACCTTAGAAATTTCTGAAAAAATTTATGATGACGGGCTTAAAAAGAGTGATATTCCTAAAGAAATAGAAAGATTGAAGGGACTTATGAAAATTGCATCTGCTAATTTAGATTTTGAAACTGCAATCGAACTTAGAAATAAAATTACTGAATTAAAAAGAAGGGAAAATGAAAGATAAAATAAAAGTTATTGGAGCAAAAGAAAATAATTTAAAAAATGTGAATTTGGAAATACCAAGAGATAAATTAATTGTATTTTCAGGTGTGAGTGGGTCAGGAAAGTCCACTCTTGCTTTTGATACAATTTTTGCAGAAGGGCAAAGAAGATATATGGAAAGTTTGTCTTCCTATGCAAGAATGTTTTTAGGGCAAAGTCAAAAACCAGATGTCGAAAGTATTGAAGGGCTTTCTCCAACTATATCAATTGATCAAAAAAGTACTAATCACAATCCAAGGTCAACAGTAGGGACTGTTACTGAAATTTACGATTATTTAAGGCTTTTATTTTCAAGACTTGGTGTTCCTTACTGCCCAAACTGCAATAAGCCCATTGAAAAACAAAGCATTGATCAAATTGTTGACAAAATAATGTCTTATGGAACCGGTGAAAAAATTTTAGTTATGGCACCCGTTGTCAGACAGCAAAAAGGAGCGCAACAAAAACTTTTTGATAGTTTGAAAAAAAGTGGATATGTTAGAGTTGAAGTTGATGATAATATTTATACACTTGATGAAGAAATTAAGCTTGATAAAAATGTAAAACACGATATAAATGTTGTTGTTGATAGACTTGTTGTAAAGGAAGATATCATAACAAGACTTACAGAAAGCGTGGAAACATCCTTAAAATTATCAGATGGATTGGTTGTTATTTCCCACAATGAAGAAAAAGAACTTTTTTCAACTAGTTTTTCTTGCCCAATTTGTGGATATTGTTTAGAAGAAATTTCTCCAAGATTATTTTCTTTCAATGCACCATTTGGAGCTTGTCCAACCTGTACAGGACTTGGTTATACGGAAGATATAGAAGAGTCAAAAATTTTAAAAAATTCACATTTGAGTGTCAATCAAGGAGCTTTTAACCATACGGGTTGGAATATATTTACAGGTGCAATGGCAAAAATGTATTTTAATCTTGTTTCCAAAAAATTTGGCATAAATTTAAATACTCCTTTAAAAAATTTACCAAGAAATCAAATTGAAATTCTTTTGTATGGCTCAAACGAGTATTTGGATGATGAACATAGATATAAATTTGAAGGAATTTCAAATAATTTAAAAAGGCGCTATTACGAGTCTAATTCCGAATTTATAAAATTTGAAATAAGAAAATTTATGTGTGAACAAACTTGCAAAAAGTGTGAAGGTACACGATTAAATGAAAATGCTTTGTCAGTAAAAATTGATGGTAAAAACATTGCAGAATTTTGTGATATGAGTGTTGATGTACTTTATGAATACTTAGATGAATTAAAGTTTAAAAAATATCAACAAGAGATTGCCGATACAATTTTAAAGGAAATTAAAGCAAGATTAAAATTTTTAATTGATGTTGGATTAGATTATTTAACATTATCAAGGAATGCACAAACTCTTAGTGGGGGAGAATCTCAAAGAATAAGGCTTGCAACTCAAATTGGGAGTGGACTTGTAGGTGTGTTATACATTTTAGATGAACCAAGCATAGGTCTTCATCAAAGAGATAAAGATAGACTGCTTTTAACATTGTTTAAATTAAGAGATTTAGGCAATACGCTTATTGTTGTAGAACACGATGAAGATACAATTCGTTCTGCTGACTATATTGTTGATGTGGGGCCTTTTGCAGGAATTCACGGTGGAGAAATTGTTGCAAGTGGGAATTTGCAAGATATATTGAATTCTGAAAAATCTGTAACAGGGAAGTTCTTAAGTGGTAAAGAAAAGATTGATGTTCCATCTAAACGAAGAATCCCTAAAAGTTTCTTAAAAGTTAAAGGGGCAAAGGAACATAACTTAAAAAATTTGAATGTTGACATACCACTTGGAGTTTTTACAGCAGTTACAGGTGTTTCTGGAAGTGGTAAAAGTAGTTTGGTTAATGGAGTGTTATATCCTTATTTATCTAATGAATTAAATAGAAGCAAGCTTGAAACAGGGGAATTTGATAAAATCGAAAATGTAGATTTGCTTGATAAGGTTATTTCAATTGACCAAGCGCCCATTGGTAGGACTCCAAGAAGTAATCCTGCAACTTAC
>CALVZZ010000042.1 GCA_944372715.1 uncultured Clostridia bacterium
AATGATGAAACTTTGCTCTATGGTCCGGAAATTAAATTCTTTTCTAACGAAATTGAAACAGATAATAATTTCAAGATAAAAGGCAATAACATATATTTTATTGGAGACGGCGCAGGGAAAGCAGGGAATATTGTTGTGGCTGCCGCAACAGGTCTTGTTTCTGCAAGAGATATTTTGAGTAAAATATAAAAAGAAAGTAAAAAAGCTGTATTTTTAAAATACAGCTTTTATTATTTTTTTATTATTCTTCTTCGGCATCTTTTATGCTCAATGATATCCTATGCTTAATAGGATCAATCCCAATAACTTTAACTTTTACTATATCTCCAACTTTAAGCGCTTCGCTTGGATGTTTTATATATCCTTTAGATATTTGTGATATGTGAACTAAACCATCCTGATGCACCCCTATGTCCACAAAAGCTCCGAAATCTATAACATTTCTTACAGTTCCTGTGAGTATCATTCCCGTTTGTAAATCCTCTAAACTCATTATATCACTTCTAAGAATTGGAGCAGGCAAACTTTCACGAATATCTCTACCGGGTTTTAAAAGTTCTTCTGTTATATCTTTTAGTGTTGGTTCTCCTATACCACAAATTTCAGCCACTTTTTTTGTCCCTTCACTTTCTATCTTTGCTGGTAAAAGAACCAAATTGTTGTTTTTTATGTCCTCATCGGTGTAATTAAAATGTTTTAAAAGTTTTTCGGCAGCTTCATAACTTTCTGGGTGAACAGCAGTATTGTCCAAAATATTTTCTCCACCCACAATTCTCAAGAAACCTGCACACTGTTCAAAAGCTTTCTCTCCTAATTTTGTAACATTTAAAAGTTCACTTCTATTTTTGAATGCTCCATTTTTAGTCCTATAAGCAACAATATTTTTAGCTATTCCACTATTTAGCCCTGAAACATAAGCCAACAAACTATATGATGCTGTGTTTAAATCAACTCCGACACTATTCACGCAATCTTCCACAACCCAGCCCAACACTTCACCAAGTCTGTTTTGTGGCATATCGTGCTGATATTGTCCAACACCAATGCTTTTCACATCAATTTTAATAAGCTCTGCAAGTGGATCCTGCAATCTTCTTGCAATGCTCACTGCACTTCTTTGTGCAACATCAAAATCTGGGAATTCTTCTGCACCTAATTTTGATGCTGAGTATACACTTGCACCTGCTTCATTTACAACAATGTATTCAACTTTTCTTGTTTGTTTTTTTATTAAATTGGCAACAAATATTTCAGATTCCTTACTTGCTGTTCCGTTTCCAATAGAAATTATGTCAACATTATATTTGTTAATAAATTCAGTAAGTTTTTCCTCTGCTTCTTCTATTTTGTTTTGTGGTGGAGTTGGATAAATTACGCAAGTGTCTAAAACTTTTCCTGTTGGGTCAACAACTGCAATTTTACAACCTGTTCTATAAGCAGGATCCAATCCAAGCACAGTTTTATTTTTAACAGGTGGTTGTAAAAGAAGTGGTCTTAAATTACTATCGAACATTTTTATTGCTTGTTCATTAGCAACATCTGTAAGACTTGAGCGTATTTCACGCTCTAAGCTAGGGAATAGTAACCTTTCATAGCCATCGTCAATAGATTCGTGAACAAGTTCAGCGCATTTATTTTCTGCCTTAATATATTCTTTATATATAATATTTAAAGCAAGTTCACTGTTTATTTCAACTTTAACTTTTAAACATTCTTCTTTTTCTCCTCTGTTAATTGCTAAAATTCTATGACTAGGTATCTTATTTATGTTTTCACTGTAATGAGCATAAGTTTCATAAGTTAAATAATTTTCTTTATCCTCATTTATTTCACAAGTTATAAGTCCTTTGTTGTAAATTAAATCTCTCAACAATTTTCTGAGTTCTGGATCGTCAGAAATAATTTCTGCTATAATATCTTTTGCTCCTTGTAAAGCATCTTCCACTGTTTTAACTTCTTCGTTAAGATAATTATTAGCAATTTCTAATATGTTTTCTTCCTTTTGTTCTAAAATAATATCAGCAAGTGGTTGAAGACCTTTTTTAATTGCTTCGCTTGCACGAGTTTTCCTTTTTGGTTTATAAGGACGATAAATATCTTCAAGTTCTGTTTGAGTTGTAGCATTTTCAATTTGACTTGAAAGCTCATCTGTCATTTTTCCTTGTTCAGTTATAGAAGAAATTATTTCTGATTTTCGTTTCTCTAAGTTTTTAAGGTATGAATATCTATCTGCTAAGTCTCTTAAAACTTGATCATCTATAGAACCTGTCATTTCCTTTCTATATCTTGCAATAAAAGGGATTGTATTTCCTTCTTCTATTAAGTTTATAATATTTAAAGCGTGACCTTCTTTAATATTAAACTCATTTGATAATTCTTTTGCGTAATTCATTCAACATCTTCTCCGTCATCATTTATTTCTTCTTCGTTAGAAGCTTCTAAAAGTATATCACTTTCTTCTTCCAAAGAGGTAACATTTTTAAGCTTTCTTTCAATTGTTTTAGATTTTTTTGTTGCAGATTCAATTGTATTGGAAGCTTCTGCAAGTTTCTTTTGTGTCTTTGATAGCAAGTCTACAAATTTACCAAATTCTTGTTTAAAGACTCCAAGAAGTTGCCAAATTTCTGACGATCTCTTTTCAATTGAAAGTGTTTTAAATCCTAGTTGTAAGCTGTTGAGTAAAGCTGAAAGTGTTGTTGGTCCACAAATTACAACTTTATATTCTCTTTGAAGTTCTTCGGCAAGCCCGGGCATTCTAAGAACTTCTGCATAAAGCCCTTCAAGAGCTAAATACATAACAGCAAAATCTGTTGTTTTAGGAAGAGAAATATATTTTTCACTTATTTTTTTTGCTTCATCTTTAACTCGTTTTTCTAAACCCTTTTTAGCTTGTTCTGTTGCTTGTGCATTTCCTGTTTCACTTGCTTCAATCAGTCTTTGATAATCTTCAATAGGGAATTTGGCATCAATTGGAAGTAAAATTGTTTTATCGTCTTTTCCAGGTAGACAAACAACAAAGTCAACTCTTTCTTGATTTTCTTTTATTCCCACATTTGCTTGGAATTGTTCAGACGATAGCATTTGCTCTAAAAGATTAGCAAGACTAACTTCTCCCCAAACACCACGAGTTTTTACATTTGTTAAAACTCTTTTTAAATCTCCAACACCTGTGGCAAGTTGTTTCATCTCGCCCAAACCTTCATAAACGGATTGTAATCTATTATTAATTATATTAAAGCTTTCTGCTAGTCGTTTTTCCAAACTTGTATTAAGTTTTTCATCAACCGTTTGTCGCATTTGTTCTAGTTTTTTTTCGTTGTCTTGTTGAAGTTTGTTTAGACCATTATCAAGTATACTTGTTGCTCGTGCCAATCTATCTTCATTACTTTTTAAAATGCTTTCAAGCCTGTTTTGTACAACTATTAATTCTTGTTTTTGTAATTGTAAATTTTGAGAAATTCCTGTTAAAATTGTGTCGTTATAATTTTTAATTGCAGATAAAAGCATTTCATTAATTTGTTTATAAATTTCATTTTGTTTTTCAAAATTATCTTTAATATATTTTTTAATATCTTCGTTTGAATTTATTTTTTTGTTTTTAAATACTAAATATAAATTTAAACATATTATGATAATTAACAGACTAATACAAATTATTTCTAACACCATCTAAAACCTCTTTTAAAAGGGTATCTTTATCGTTGCTAAGTCCATCAAACACTTTATCTAAAAGGTCATTAAGGACATTGCTGTATTTTTTAGGAGATAATTCTTTTATCTTTTTTAAATCATCTCCTTTAATATTTAAATCTTTAATATTTATAGGAATTTTATGTTTTTTAATATAATAATCAAAAAAATAATATTTTCCATATAAATATTTTGATTTTATTTTTAAAAGTTCACTTATTTTAGGAAAATAATTAAAATATTTGAAAAAATATTTTTTATTATTCATTTTATTTAATGCGTCAAAATATCCACAAATTATTTTTGTTATATTTTCAATATTTGCTTTTGGAAGCATAAATCCATCTTGTCCTAGAAGGAATTTTAAGTAAAATTCAATACAATCAGGATTTACTGAATTTATTATATCTATTAATAGTGCATAGAATTTTATGTCTTGCGTAGATTTTTTGGAAAGTTTATACTTTACAGAAGTTGAGTGGACATACAAAAATGGCCAAGCGTGTAAAAAGTTTAAATAGTTCAGTCCACGCATATCTGCATTTTTTTTTGAAATAGAATATTTTGTTGGAGAATTTATTATGTTCATAAGTTCTGAATATTTTCTAGTTCCAACAATATCATTAAGTCTGTAAGACATCTTTCTTGCCATATTTAATGTTGCTCTGTCTATTTTAAAATCTAGCTCACAAGCGAAGCGAACCATTCTTAAAATTCTTAATCCATCGCTTTTAAAAACATAAGAAGGAGTTTCAACGCATCTAATAATTTTTCTCTGTAAGTCGTAAACGCCAGAATATACATCAACAATTTCATCTTTTAAAATGTTGTAATAAATAGCATTTATTGTAAAATCTCTTCTTTTTGCGTCTTCTCTTACATCTTCAACAAAGTCAACATTTTTAGGAATATGCCTGCCTGTATTATCGTAATTATCTCTTCTAAAAGTGGTATGTTCCCAAACTTCTTTTCCACACCTTATAGTAATAGTTCCCAATTTTTTAGAAATTTCTTTAACTTCAAATTTACTCCCTGCAAGTATTTCAGAGAGCCTTTCAGGTGTTAACTTAGAAGCAAGATCGACATCAGAGGGGGTTATTCCTAATAGTGAATTTCTTATATAGCCCCCAACAATATAGAGTGGAGCATACTTTTTTAATTTTTTTGCAAGTGCTTGCAAATTTTCAGATACAACAATATTCATAACAAATATTATACATTCTAATCATAAAAATGTAAAGTGATTATCTTTTTAAATAAATTAAATTAATAATGTAAATTTGTAATGATGGTTATGTACAAATCACAATATAATCTGATTGTTTAATTTCTGTTCCAACAGGTGGAAGCTGATTTATTATTGTTAAACCATCTCCATCTATTTCATAATTAATTCCTAGCTCTGTGAGTGTTTTTACTGCCTTAGTTAAACTTTGCCCGATTAAATCTGGCATTGTTATAGTTTTTTCAGGTGTTTGAGCAATTTCGGGGTCATCTGGTTTTATTCCTAAGTACTCAAACATTCCAGAAAAAATTTCTTTTGCATAAGGGGAGGCTACAACGCTTCCATAGTAAGCACCTGTTCCTGGCTCGTCAACCATTAAAAGCAAAACATATTCAGGATTTGATGCTGGATATGTTCCAACAAAACTTGATACATATTTTCCTCTTGCAATAGAACCATTTTCATACTTTTGTGATGTTCCTGTTTTTCCTCCAATTTCATAACCGGGTACAAATGTGTATTTACCTGTTTTTGATACAACACCTTCAAGCATTTCATTTAAAATTTTTGATGTTTCTTCGCTTACCACTCTTCTTATGGGTGTTTTTGTGTTTTCTTCAATTACAATTCCATCAGGAGAAACAATTTTGTTTATCAAATATGGTTGATATAGTGTTCCACCATTTACAACACTGCATATTGCAGTTATCAATTGTAAGGGTGTTACAGCAATTGCTTGCCCAAAACCCATTCTTGCGAGATCAACCCTCTTTGCAGTTTCTTTATCCATTATTATTCCTGAACTTTCACCACTAATTTCAATGTTGGTTTTTTGACCTAAACCAAACAAGTTAAAGTATTCATAAAATTTATCAAGTCCAAGCCTTAATGCTAAGTCTACAAAGACGCAGTTGCACGAATTTGCTAGTCCTTCTGCTAAGCTTTGACTTCCGTGTCCAATACTTTTCCAACATTTAATTCTTTGTCCGTCTACTGTACAAGAGCCACCACAATAAAATCTGGTGTTTTCATTAGCTGTTGCTTCCTCAATAGTTGTAGCCATAGTAAGTATTTTAAAAGTTGAACCTGGTTCGTAAACATCTACAACGGATTTGTTTTTAACTGTTTCTAACAATATTGATGGATTATCTCTTGGTACATTGTTTAAATCAAAACTTGGTTTTGTACTCATTGCAACAATTTCTCCTGTGTTTGCCTTCATTATTATTGCAGTTGCACTTTTAGCTTGTTGTTCTTGCATAACTTTATTTAATGCTTGCTCAACAATTAATTGTATTTTTGAATCTATTGTTAATGTAATATCGCAACCTGGAATTGAAGGAATGTAATAAGAAAGTGTATTATCAAGTTGCTGACCTGTTATGTCAGCTTGAATTAAACTTTTTCCGTCTGTTCCTTTTAATATATCATTATAATAAAGCTCTATTCCTGCTTGACCTATATTATCTATTGTTGTAAATCCTAAAATTTGAGTTAAAAGGTCGCCATAAGGGTAATACCTTTTAGTATTGCCGGAAAGATAGACTCCACTTATATTTTTTTCAATAATTTGTTTTGCTATGTCTTCTTCAACTTGCATTTTTATTAAAAATTCAGATGCTGTTTTATTTGTTATTTTATTATATACGCTTTCATAATCCAAATTTAAGATGTTGCTTAAAAATTTTGCTGTTTGTGTTGCATTTGTGATTTCCCTTGCTCTTGTATAAACATTGTAAGTGGTGTAAGATACTGCAAGAGAAGACCCTGTTGAATCGTATATTTTACCTCTTTCTGCTTTTAGTGGTAAATCCCTTGTCCATTGGTCCATAGCTCTTATTTGTAACCAAGAACCATTAATTAATTGTACAACTCCTAGTCTTACTATCAATGCACAAAAAATAAAAGATATTAGCGTAATAAGTGCTAATATCCTCTTTCGTTGTGAAAATAAATTATAACTTTTATTCACTTAACCCCCAAAAATACCTGACAGCCAATTACAAACTCTGTCAAACCAACTTGTTGAAATTGTTGGATCTGTTGGTTCGGCAAGTTTTTCTGCCTGTACGCCAAATATATTTTCAGGTGCTATAGGTGAAATGCTACCATCTTCATCTGGTTTAACAGCATCAAGCTCGCTTATCTTCAAAATATATTTAGCTTCATTAACCATATATGCATTATTTGATTGACTTATGCTTGTTGATATGCCATTTAATTCTACGGCATTTGAAATAATCCAAGCCCCACAAATTGCAACAATAATACAATAAACGGCAACAATAAGTTTAAATCTAAATTTAGGATCGGGTTTTGTTTTAGTTTGTGGTTTTTGTTCTATTTGTGGAGTCGAAGCTTCAATAAAATCATAATTTGGGGTTTCAATAACAGTTGAAGTAAAAAGTTTTTCCTTTTTTAATTCTTTTAAATTCTGTTTAGACTGTAATGTTTCTTTTATTGTTTCAGTTTTAACTTCCTGTGTGGGTTTTTCTAAAAGAATAGTTTTGCTTTCTTTTTCTTGCATAACAACTCCTTTTTTCAAAAAAATTATATATCAAAAAAAATTTTTTTGCAATATAAACACAAAAACTTTAAAAAAATTTGCTAAAATCATAATTTTATTAATATAATATCACTATGAAACAATCTTTTAGTTCTACTGTTGAAGAAAATTTAAAACTATTTAATTCAAGTTTGCAGGGATTAAGTTCTGTAACTGCTAAATCCGTGCTTGAAAAAAATGGGACAAACACTATTCAAGATGTAAAAAAGAAAAATAATTTTATCAAGTTTTTAGAGCAATTTAAAGATGTAATGATAATCATTTTGCTTATTGCTGCAACAATATCTATTGTCATATCTATTGTTGATAATTCAACAAGCGAATTAGTAGATGGTTGTATAATTCTTGCAATAGTTTTAATTAATTCCATTATTGGTTTTGTTCAAGAAGTTAAAGCTGAAAATGCAATGGAAGCTTTAAAAAAAATGACAAAGCCAGAAGCAAAAGTTTATAGAGATGGTGAACTCTTTAAAATTGATAGTTCTAAGTTGGTTGTGGGTGATGTTATTCTTTTGGAAGCAGGGGATATTGTCCCAGCAGATGTAAGACTATTGCAATCTGCGATGTTAAAATGTGATGAAAGTTCTTTAACGGGAGAAAGTAAAGCTGTAAACAAGGAAGCAGACTTAGTTTTAAAAGAATCTACTCCACTAGCAGATAGAAAGAATATGGCATATAGTGGAAGTACTATTGTAAATGGAAGAGCACTGGCACTTGTTGTTGCCACAGGTAAAAATACAGAAATTGGTAAAATTGCAAAGATGTTGCAAGAATCTAAAAAAGAAGAAACGCCACTTCAAAAAAACATTAAGCAAGTTGGTAAACTTATCACATTAATTGTTTTAGCAGTTGCTGGAATTACATTTGTTGTTGAAATTGTTGCAAGACCTAATATGCCCCTTGAAGCATTTTTAACTGCTGTTGCCATAGCTGTGGCTGCAATTCCTGAAAGTTTGCCAGCTGTAATTACAATTATTATGAGTTTAGGAGTTGCAAGACTTGCAAAAAGAAAAGCTATTGTGAAAAGATTGCACGCCGTTGAAACATTAGGTAGTTGTGAAGTTATTTGCTCTGATAAAACGGGAACTTTGACGCAAAATGTTATGACTGTTACTGCTCTCTATTATGATGGGAATGAAAATTGGAATTGCGAATTTAGTGATAAGATTGAGTACAAGTTATGTACAGAAATTATGACATTATGCAATGATAGCAAGAAAAATAAAAATAAATTTGTTGGCGACCCAACTGAAACTGCTCTTTGTGAATATACTTTAAAAAATGGTTTTAATAAGTCTAAGGAAGAAAAATTAATACCAAGACTTTTTGAACTGCCTTTTGATTCGGTGAGAAAAATGCACACAACTGTACATCAAAAAAATAATAGTTTAATTCAATATACAAAGGGTGCTCCTGATATAGTTATTAATAGATGCAGTCATATAATGATTGGTGGAAAAGTTTGTGAGTTGACACAGGAAAAAAAGAATGAAATTATTTCAATAAACAGGGAAATGGGTAATAGGGCACTTCGAGTTTTGGGATTATCATATAAAAAATTAAGAACAAATAATCCTAAAAACATTACGGAATATGATTTAATTTTTGTTGGACTTGTTGGAATGATAGATCCTCCAAGACCTGAGGTTAAGGACGCTGTAAAAAAGTGTCAAAAAGCAGGTATTAGACCAATAATGATAACAGGAGATCATAAAAATACTGCTTTTGCAATTGCTAGGGATATAGGTATTGCTAAAAATGAAAGTGAAGTTTTAACAGGAATTGAAATTGATGCTTTGAGTGATGAAGAATTTTCAAAAATTATATCAAAAATAAATGTATTTGCCCGTGTTAGTCCTGAAAATAAAGTAAGAATTGTACAAGCTTTAAAACAACAAGGCAAAATTGTTGCTATGACTGGTGACGGCGTTAATGATGCACCAAGTATTAAAAATGCTAATATTGGTGTTGGTATGGGTATTACAGGAACAGATGTAACAAAAGAAGTTTCTGATATTATTGTAACTGATGACAATTTTGCAACAATTGTTGTTGCAGTTGAAGAAGGAAGAAAAATTTTTGCAAATATAAAAAAGACAATACAATTTCTTTTTTCAGCAAATCTCGCAGAAATAATATCTATTTTTATTGCAACTATCGCTTTCCCTAATTATATTTTTTTAACTCCTGTACAAATATTGTTTGTAAATTTAATTACAGATAGTTTACCTGCAATTGCACTTGGGTTAGAACCTGCTGAAGAAAATATAATGAGTGAAAAACCAAGAAAAAATGGTTCATCAATTTTTGGCAATGGTATGGGATATATGATGGCAGTTTCGGGTATAATTCAAGGTGAATTAATCCTAATAGGTTATGTTCTAGGAATAAAACTTTTCGGTTCAGCTGTTGCAACAAGCATTGCGTTCTATTCTTTAAATTTAATTCAATTTTTCTATTTTGCCTCTATGAGAGTTAAAAAGACGGCATTTAAAAGCAATATTTTTAAAAATAAATGGGCACTAATTTCAATTTTGTTTGCTGTTGGATTACTTGCCATAATTGCCTTCACTCCATTGCATACATTTATTGGTTTAACAAGTTTGAATTTAACTCAGTGGCTTATAGTAATTGGAATTTCTGTTTTAATGTTCCCATTAACAGAATTTTTTAAAATAACAAAAAAAAGATGGTTTAAATAATTATAAACCAACTGTTGCCTGTCCGGTCAAATCAAGATTAGACAGGCCTTTTTGTTTTTTTATATAATAATAACCTGCTGATGCAATCATACCAGCATTGTCTGTACACAATTTTAAGTCTGGCATAAAAAGTTGTATATTATTTTTTTCGCATAAATCTTTTAAGTGTTGTTTTAAAAATGAGTTTGCACTAACTCCACCTGCTACCACCAATTTGTCTAGCTTTGCCTGCTTGCAAGCTTGAATGGATTTTTCAGACAATTCCTTGACCACATAATTTTGAAAACTAGCACAAATATCAGGAACATTTATTTCCTTTCCTTTTTGTTCAAGATTATGGACATAGTTTACAACGGCAGTTTTTATTCCACTAAAACTAAAATTTAAAGTATTATTTAAAACATTGTGTTTTATAAATTCAATTTTCCCTTCACCAAGTTTTGCAAGCTTGTCAACATTTGGACCACCAGGGTAAGACAAATTTAAAACTCTTGCAACTTTATCAAATGCTTCACCAACAGCATCATCAATTGTTGTGCCTAAAAGTTTGTGCTCAACATAATCATCTACTTGCAAAAGGGCAGTATGTCCACCACTTACAAGCAGACATACAAATGGTGGTTGCAAAGCCTTATGAGTTAAGTAATTTGCAGAAATGTGACCTTCTATGTGAGATACTGCAATGAGTGGTACGCCCAAATTAAAAGCTAAGGATTTTGCAAAGTTTACGCCAACAAGCAATGCGCCAATTAAACCTGCACCGTATGTGACGGCAACAGCATCAATTTCGTCTATTGAAATATTAGCATCTTTTATTGCTTCATTAAAAACATTTTCTATTGCGATAATATGATTTCTTGATGCAACTTCTGGAACTACACCACCGAATCTTTTATGAATTTCAATTTGTGAAGATATTACATTAGAAAGGAGTGTAGTTCCATTTTTAACTACACTCACGCTTGTTTCATCACAAGAAGACTCAATTCCCAAAACAATAACATCTTTTTTTTGCTTTAAATCAGCAAATTTTTTTTGAACTGTTTCAAAATAAGTATTCATAATCAAATATTATCATTTTTAATCAAAGACTGCAATAAAATTAAAAATCTTTTGATTCTTCAAGAAAATCATAGTAAGATTTTTTTTCTTTTTTATATGCATTTTTTATTTGTATACTAAAACTTTTCCCTATTTCTAATAGTTGTGTTCTTGTAACAATTTTATTTTTCATAAATTCAGCCATACTTGTTTTTTCGTCTTCTAGACCTTTACCATATCTTAATAGCATAATAACAGTAGAAGATGTTTCATATTTATTTTCTTTTACAAAAGAATAAAAATCTTCAAATATTATTATTAACATAAAAATATAGCTTAAAGAGTTGCATTGTTTTTAAAAATATAGTACCTTTGTATTAAAGGTTGGGATTATGGAAGTTTTTGGTACGCAACATTTAATATATTTTATCGTGGCAATTGTTTTAATGATTGCATTGACTGTGATTTTTAAAATTTTTATTCCCAAAGATAAAATGTTTATTGTAATGAAAGTAATTGCAAGTATATCATTGATACTTATTGTAATATATAGGATAGTTATTTCAAAATCTAGATCTAGTTCTTTTATAGATTTTCTCCCTGACACATTTTGTAGTATGATGGGCTTTATTTTACCAATAGTAGTTTTAATTTTTAAACCAAATACAAAAATTTTTCAGTATGCAATGTTTTCAGGAATGATAGGTGGTATTTTGACATTGGTTTATCCCGACTTCTTAGTTTATTTCGACAGCATTTTAAATATCCATCCTTTTACGGCTATGTTATATCATACATTAATGTTGTTTATATTCATACTATCCATTGTGACGGGATATTTCAAACCTACATTTAAAAATTGGGTAGCTTTACCAATAGGGTTAGCATTTATGGTTGTGGCAGGAGAATTTGGAAATACAGTTTTAGGCCAGACTAATAATATGTATTTAAACTCACCATTAATAAAAGATACAGTATTTACTTGGTGGTTTGTTGGAATATTATTCATATTATTGTACACAATAATCATACAAATTTACGAAATGATAACACTGCCTCCAAAAGAATGGAGTATTGTTAAAGTAACAAAAAAGTTTAAAAAATCAAAAAATGAAACTGAAATAAAAGAATAAACTGCTTTTGCAGTTTATTTTTAATTTAAGGTAAATATTACATACAGGACCACAAATAAGACCAGATTAGAAAATCAAAAAAATGCATTAGCAGGGCGCGTGTATATCCATAAAGACACACTCTATTCCATTTCATCAATTTTACCAAACTGATGAATGAGCATTGCTTTAATTGCTTCATTATTGTTTAAAGTTGCAGTATAATTAATCAAAATATTAGGATAAATTCCATTATCAAAAAGTTGTAATGAAATTGCATATACACAAGCATCTGTTTGCAATCCACATATATCAATTGTTTTTTCTGTTGATACAAGCTTTTTTATTTTTTCTATATGTTTTTGTGATAGTCCGTAGCTATTTTTTTCAAAAATAAAATTATTATTTGGGATTGAAACACAAATTTTTTGCGATTCTTCACTTAACAAATTTGTCCAGTTTAATTTTTTGACATAAAAGCTATTTTTTTTGTTAATAAATTTAGTAAAAATATAATAGTCATAACTATTTTTTTTAATTAAAGAATTTATTTTAATAACTAAGTTTGAATATGGTTTTTTAGTTATAAATCCATTTTGCATATCAACTATTAATAAAACTTTACCCATAATACCTCAATTAATAAACTAATAAAAACAAAAGATGTTCTTATCAGTTTCACTTGGCGGAAAGAGGGGGATTTGAACCCCCGATGCCCGTTAGAGCATATCGGTTTTCGAGACCGACACATTAGACCACTCTGACATCTTTCCAAAACTTTGTTAGTTTATCATAATTCTATTGTTTTTGCAACAAGTTTACTTACATATCATTTTTCGTCAAATTATTGTTTCATTTTGTTTTTTTAAATTTGACAGGTATAAAAATTTTTGTTACTATATCCTTTGTTTTTATGGTTATATTACTTAATTTTGAAGAGTAAAATATAAGGGGAGTATTATGATACATATAATTGCTGATTCAACATTTGGTATTACAAAAGATTTTGCAGAAAGTAATAATGTTGAAATTGTAAATTTAAAGTTAATTTTAGATGATGTTGTGACAGATGAAGGTTTTGAAGAAAATTGGGAAAAATTTTATTACAGATTAAAAAAGAGTAAAAATTTTCCTTCTACAAGTCAACCTAGTCCAGAGGATTTTGTGGAAAAAATTAGGAAGATATATACAAAAGATGAAAATGCTGAAATCATCATTTTAACTATTTCTCAAACACTGAGTGGAACGATAAATGCAGCAACTTTGGCAGTTGATGAGTTCTCCGGTAAAAAAATAGTTGCAATAGATTCTGCACAAGCTGCATCTTGTGGAAGAATTATGGTTGAAGAAATTGTAGATAATATAAATAATGGAATGAGTTATGATGATATAATAAACACCTTAATTCCAACACTAAAGCAAAAATTGATGATTCAATTCGTACCAGAAACGATGGAGTATTTAAAAAGGGGTGGAAGAATTGGTAAATTATCTGCAACCCTTGCAAGCATTTTAAAAATTAAGCCTATTTTTAACTTTAAAAATGGTAGCATTTCAATTACAAAAAAAGTATTAGGAATTGGAAAAGCAATTTCTGATATGATATTAGAACTTCCTAAAAAATTAAAGAAGTTATACATTTGTTATATCTACGATGATGTTAATATTGCAACAATAAAGAGTAAACTAAATGCGCTAAATATAAAAGAGAATGGCATTTTAAAAATTAGTCCTGTTTTTGGGAGTCACGTTGGTATTGGTGCAATAGGCTTAGCAAGTTTGGAAGAATATTAAAAAAATCACAAGTAATTGTGATTTTTTTAATTTAAAAATGCAAATAACAATATGAGAAAAGTTTTATTCACACAACAACATCTTTTACAACAAATATTGTCACAAAAGTAGGTTCTTTTTACAAATGATTTTTCTATAATAGGTATAGATCTTCTTTTAATTGTTATCACTTCGTTGCTTTTGTAAACTGTGGGTGGAGATGTTGAATTGTCTGTTATTAAAGAAACATTTTTTATTTTTGTTTCCATATTAATTTGCCATCACTTTAAATTCTATTATTGCACTTTCTCCTACTGCCAAATTGTTTAATGCAAAACCAATTTCAGGATCATATGTTGGTTGAGATATTCCATTTATTTTAACACTTTTCACCAAATAACATTTGATCTCCATTAATAACAGCATCTCCCTCTTGTGCAGAAACAAAAATTTTTCCTTGTGGAATTAAAGTGTCTGGTGTTTTAAAATTTGTTAAATTTATAGTAGTTATACCTGTTGTTGGAGAAACAACTTCTCCTCCTGTCCATAAATTTAAACTTCTAAAAGGATCATTAGGATTGGAATAAACAATTGCTAATGTCCAGCCCACTTTTAATGTCTGAAAATCTTTTTATAAAAGCCATAAAAACTCCTTTCGACATTATCA
>CALVZZ010000043.1 GCA_944372715.1 uncultured Clostridia bacterium
ATTGGTATTGTAACATTCAATACCGAACAAGAAAGTGCAATTGAAGATGCAATTGATAAAGAGTGTCAAAAGGATTCCGTATTTCGTGATGCTTACTTAAAAGAGTTAAACAGAAAAGAAAATAATGAAGATACTTCAATATTTATAAAAAACCTTGAAAATGTTCAAGGTGACGAAAGAGATATAATAATATTTAGTATTGGTTATGCAAAAAATGAGTATGGTAAAGTTGTTGCGCATTTTGGACCTTTATCTGTTGAAGGTGGAGAAAATAGATTAAATGTTGCAATTACTCGTGCAAAAGAAAAAATTTATGTAATTACAAGTATAGAACCTGAAGAATTGATGGTTGAGGGGACTAAAAATGCAGGACCTAAAATATTTAAAAGCTATTTAACTTACGTAAGGGCTGTTTCAAATAAAAAGCAGAAAGAAGTTGGCTATGTGCTTGATAGTTTTAAACCTTCTTTACCACAAACTTCTGAAATTTTAGTGGAAAATGTATTAACAAATGATATAAAAAACGAATTAACCAAATTAGGTTACTCCGTTGAAACAAATTTAGGAAACACTGAATACAAAATTCCTATTGCTGTTTATGACAAGGGGTTAGACAGATATTTAATTGGTATTGAATTTGATTACACTGCTTATAATAGTTCTCCATCTGTATTGGAAAGAGATGTTTTTCATAACAAATTTTTGCGTTCTCGTGGCTGGAACATAATGCGTGTATGGAGTAGGGATTGGTGGCTAAACAAAGAAAAAGTAATTAATTCAATTGTAAAAAGCATAAATCAACATAAAAAAGATTTAATAGGTTAATTTATGTAATTAAAAAAAATAGTTTCAAAGGAGCAAATATGGAATTAAATAGTTATATTGACCATACAAATTTGAGTCCAACAGCTACATTTGATGATATCATATCTCTTTGCGAGCAGGCAAAAAAATATAAATTTTATAGCGTTTGTGTGAATCCTTTTTGGGTAAACATTGCTAAACAATATTTAAAAGATAGTGATGTTTTGGTTGCTTGTGTTATAGGCTTTCCACTTGGAGCTAATAATACAAAAATTAAAATTGCCGAATCAAAATTGGCAAAAGAAGACGGCGCCGATGAATTAGATTTGGTAATGAATCAGGGCTTATTTAAAATGAAAGAGTATGATAAGGTTAGAGAGGAAATAGATATGATTTGTGATGCTTCTAATTTGCCTGTTAAAGTGATAGTTGAAACAAGTCAACTTAGCCAAGAAGAAATAATAAAAGCTTGTGAAATTATTAATTGCTCAAAAGCAAAATTTATAAAAACAAGTACAGGTTTTATTGGAGAAGGCGCCAAAATAGAAGATGTCAAACTTATGAAAAAGCACATTGCAAATGGGAAATTTATAAAAGCTTCTGGTGGAATTAGAGATAAGGAAACTATGGTTAAATTTATTGAAGCCGGGGCAGAAAGAATTGGTACAAGCGCTGGGATTAAAATTTTAGAACAAGATAAAAACAAAGTTTTATAAGTTATAATAACACATCTATTTTGGTTATTAAAAGTGTAAAAATTTTTGTTGTTGGAGTTATAATAAAATTTTTGTTTAAAATATTGACTTTTATATTTGTACTTTATACAATAACCGTGCTAAGCATCTAGTAGTAATACAAAGATTGCAGACGTCCGAGGGATTGCAAAATTTTAAAGAGCAGAGATAGGTTTTACCTATCTCTTTTTATTGAATATATTTGATTTTTTTCATTTTTTTAGATATAATAAAAAATGATAAAGGTTTTATTCTATTAAAAATCTTGGTATACAAGGAGAAAAATATGATAAAGAAAAATATAGCTTTTTATTTACTTATTGTTTTAATTATTCCTGCAATCTTTATGTTGTCAGCTTGTGGAGATAATAAAACACCCCAAAATCCAAGCGAAGATGGTACTGAAACAGCGAAGGTGTATTCTGAATTCGTTTTTGATGAAAACAAGTTTGTTGGTTATATTGGAACTGACACAGAAATTGTGATACCTTCTTCTTATTCTGTTCGAAGTACAAATTCTGACATATACACTATCAACTACAATATACAAGACGTTATTAATTATGGCGATGAATCTTCTTTAGATTATGAAATTTGGGCAGAAAATCTTTCAAATTTTGATAGATATATCTTAGTAGGTGGTATGTATAATGTAAGTGTAAATGGTGGAGAAAAACATTATGTTAGAGTGGGAGAGGCAGAAGATTACTTCACTTTGATTAAAGAAACATACACAGATCTTCAAAGCATTATTTCAGTTGAATTAACTGATTATACTTTAACATCAGAAGATAAAATTGATGAAAGTAATTTAACAATTATTACTCGTCCATTTATAGAGATGTTGTCTGGTAAACTGGAATCATTTACAATGAATTATGATAACAAAGTAATTAATTTTACCAAAGAAAACTATTTGCAAAACTATAATGTTTTTTCAGAAATTCTTTCAGCTGGATCTTTGTCGGGTGACATTGTTTATGATATTGGGAACTATGTAGAATTTATTGAAGGAAATGATTTTATTGTAGAGACAATAAGCTCCATAGTACCTGATCAAGTATTAGGTGGAGGCTTGTTTAATACTCCTAATTTGAATACAATAACAATTTCTTCAGCTGTAAAGACTATTTCGGATGGAGTATTTGAAGGGTTAGACTCTTTAACTACCGTGATAATAGAAAGTGAAGATGTTTATAATGCTTTGACTGATATAAATTCCTGTGGTGGATTAATATCTAATGCAACAAACATAAAAGTTTTAAAGAGCGTTGTAGATAATACAAACAATGTTAATGCTTATTTAAATTCAAGCGATGAATATATAAAATCTGAGGAAGAGAATTATTACAATTATTCAAAATAATTATAAAAAAAGATATAAGATATAAAAATCCATTAGATGGCTAATGGATTTTTTAAAAAGCTTAATTATTATTCAATATATTTAATTTAGATTTAAGTATTTATGCAAAAATATAATATAAATTAAATATTAAAGATAAAACTTATTATAAGAATTATCGTAGTGAAAATACACTTAAAGTTGTGATTTGGAAATTGCTGAGAAAAAAGTTCGAGAATTTTTTTAGAAATGGAGAGAAAATAATAGAATAAATATAATTATAGATAAATTCAAGTTTTATTTTAAATAGGTCAAGAGAATATGTTGCCAAAAGCAAATTGGTATAATTGACTAAAAAACTAGAGGAGTTGGTTAAATGACATAAATTTATGAAACTAGAAAGACAACAGATAATGTAAGAAAAATTATTTCTGCTAAAGAAATCTTTTAGTCAGGTTTAATTAAAAAGGGATAAATCTTATTAAGAAATATATTAAAAAATAAATACATTAGCAATTTAAAAATATTTTTACCAAAACT
>CALVZZ010000044.1 GCA_944372715.1 uncultured Clostridia bacterium
AGCGTTTTTGAACAATTCAAATTTGTTTATAAATCTCATACAAATTTACCAGCAAATGGACTTGCTAATCTTTTAAACTATTACGCAAAATTTAGGGCTGGATATTCTATTAAGAATGCTGATGCTAGAATTCAGTTGCCCAAATGTAAGGTGCCTATTCTTTTTATTCACGGAGAAAAAGATGTTTTTGTCCCATATTCAAATTTAAATGAGTTATACAATTCTACTCCTAAAAGTTTAAGGTATAAATATTCATTTGCAAATGCTGGACACGCTGAATGTTTACCATTTAATGAAAAAGAATATTGTGAAGTTGTAAAAGATTTTTTAAATGATAAATATGATAAATTAAAATAGATTAAAATTGTGCAGTTTGGTCAAGAATTTAATTGACACACTGTACTTTTTTTGATAAACTTTAAAAGCAAATTTTTATAAAAGAAGGACTAAAATGAAAAAATTTAGATTACTAGCATTAATTTTATGTATGTCGTTTTGTACATTGTTTTTCACAGCTTGTGGAGTGAATTTGCAAGCACCACAGGGGAATGGGACTATGGTGAAAAACTCCGAAGTTTTAGTTTATGATGACTATATCTATTTTGGTGGAATGTACATTTCAAATGCAAATATGAAAGATGGCGATAATAAAAATGCAGATCTTGAAGCTCTTTACAGGGTTAAGCTTGAAGATGGTAAAATTTCTTACGATGAAGAAGGAAATGTTTTAAATGCTGAAAAAGTTTTAGGCAAAATTGTTTCAACTGAAAATGCATTTATGTATTCATATGAAAATATGATTATTTTTGCTTCTCCAAATATTCATAAAACAAATCAAAGTCAAAATGCATTTGATAGAACATCATATTTCAAAATGCAAAATGATGGAAAAAATTTAAAAGAGCTTTATACAACTTCAAGTGCTGTTAAAAATCAAGCATTTTTGGTTATTGATGATGTCCCTTATATTATTGAATACGATGGAACAAATTTAGTTTCAATAAATGTTGAAAGTTGTAAAGTTAATGTGCTTGCTCAGGATGTAACAGGAGTAAGTTTTGCAAGTGAATATGTTTCAGATTTTGATAAATTCGCATATTTTACAATAAATCGTAGCGAAGAAGATGGTAGTTCAATAGGGCTTACTGGTAATATCTTGAAAAAAGTTAATATTGTGACTGGTGATGTTTCTCTTGTTAGACAACAATTAGAAGAAACAATAACTCTTTCTACAGTAAAAAATGGTTACTTGTACTACACAAGAACGGAAGATGGTGGAACTTGTTATTATGCAAATAATTTTTCATCTTCATTTGAGGCAAGCGAAGTTCAGTTAACAACTTCTATATCTTCTGATATATCAAGCTTAACACCAATGGGAACAGGATTAAATGATGAAGTATTACCTATAGTTTTTAAGTATCAATCAAGATTGGTTTATAGTGAATTTGGTCAACTTGGTGTTAATGAAATTTTAAATGAAGATGTTACTGTACTTTTTGTTGATGGAGATTATATATACTATTCTAATTCAAATGGAATTTTTAGAATTTCTTATAAAGATAAAGTTTCACAGCAGATTTCTGATTTTACAGATTTTAAAACTAATGTAAGCTTTGATGGACAATATATTTATTTTTATGCTAAAAATCCAGACAATACAACGGGTAATTATTATTGTTATAGAGCAGATGTTCATTCGGCAGAAAATGGCACAGGAATTAAAACAGAACTCTTATCTAAATTACACGAAAATGATATGCCTTCTGAAGAAGAAGAGTAAAAATAATTAAAAAAATAAAAGCTAATTACGGCTTTTATTTTTTGTTATTTATTGTTGTTTGTAACATAAGTTTTAAATGCTTCGTATATATATTAAAAATAAAATTTTACAAATTATTAAATGTAAAAAAATTTTTGAATTTTTTTAATTAATTTAGTAGACAATAAAAGGCAGTTTAAACTATAATGTCACCAGCAACATAAGGAGAATATTTTATGGCAGAAAAAAAACCAGTTTATATTAGGTGCCCTAGATGTGAATTGAATTATATTCAAAAAAAAGATAAGCTTTGTAGTGTTTGTAAAGCTGAGCTTAGTGCAAAAGATGATTATGTAGATGAACTTGACCTTGAACTTTGCCCTGTTTGTAAAACAAATTACATTCAATCAGATGAAGTTATGTGTGCAAGTTGCTTGAAAGAAAGAGCTCTTGATAATGACATACACGGTGTCGTTGATGAAAATGATGAGTGGGATGCTTATATCAATCGTGATGAAGATGAAATTATATCACCAGACGAAGAAACAGGTGATATGGCTGTTGTTAGCAATTTAGATGAGGCAGATCTTTTAGATGGAGATGACGATATTACTTTTGCTGATGATTTAGACGATGATAGCATAAATGATGATGAAGAAGACGATACAGAAAATGAAGATGATGATTTTGATGATATAGATGAAGATGATGATTTTGATGAAGAAGATGAAGACGATGATGAAGATTTTGATGACTATGACGATGATGATAAATAAAAAAAGCACTTAATGTGCTTTTTTTATTTATCCATAACAACATCTCCACACAAAACATCGTAGTAGGAGAATGTTTGAGATGGAAGTTGTTTATTGGCATTAACCTTTACTGTAAAAACACTTGGATAAACACTTTCTATTATTGCTTCGAAGCTTTCAATTTTATTTCTACCCCTATTTATTTTAAGTTTTATCGTGTTTCCTTTTAATGAGGAAATTTTTCGTTTTACTTCTTCTAGGGCATTTGTATTTATTTTCATAATCCACCTGCATTGATTATTTCCATAAAAAAATTTTTTAAACCAAAAAAATTTTATTAAAAATGTCATAAATTCAATTTTTCAAGTATACATTATAGGGAAAAGAAAAGGGAGGGTTTATGGCAATAGAAAAAAATACAATAGGGATGGTTAATAAGTGTAAACTAGGAGTTGAACAGATTTCGTCTGAGTGTTCAGTTAATTTAGATGAACAGGTTTCTAAGCTATTATCTTATTGTGTATATCCTATGGTGGAAAATGTGGAAGTTCTTATGGGGGAGGTTAATGTTGTTGGAAAGCTGGCTGTTAAACTTGTTTATATGACCACAGAAAACCAAATTTTGTGTCGTGATACCACTTGTGATTTTTCAACCAAGTATTCAAATAATGCAATTGACCCTTCTAATAAAGTTAATATTTGCTCTAAATTAATTGATGCCAATGCTGTTGTTTTAAGTGAAAATAATATTAAGATAACTTCTATAATTGAATTACATTATACACTTATCAAGCAAGAAGACTTAACTATTTTAAGTGGGGCAGACGAAACAATGTGTATTTCTCCATCAGAACTTAAAATTACATCTCTTGCTTGTTATGAAAATCAAGAATTTGAAGAAGAAATAAATTTTCAGCTAAAGGAAAAGTTTGAGAAAATAATAAGTGTAGATTCAGACATCATAGTAAAAGATATTGTGCAAGGAATAAATTTTGTTAGTATTTCGGGTGAAATAGTTTCAAAAATAATGCTTTTATCAGATGCTGAAACAGGAAAAATAACAACACTTTCAAATACAGAAACATTTAAAAGAGAGTTGGAGGCTTCTGGTTCTAATCAAGATTCTCAAATTGACTTATTTTTACAAGTTAGGAAGGATTTGATGAAGTATGAAGTGATTGAACAAGAAGGAACAAATTCGCTTAAAATTAATGTTCCAAGCAAAGTAGTGATTTATGCTTATGATCAAAGCAATGTAAATTGTACCGAAGATATATATTCATTAACTAATAACATTGAAATTGTAACAGAATCTTTTAAAAGAGTTAACTTGGGAGAGTTTGAGTATTTCGAAAGCAAAATTGAAGGTAATTTAACACTTTCAGAAACTCAACCAAGAGTTGATAAAATTTTAGCAATATCTTCACCATATGTGCTAAGTACTAATTCATATATTAAAGATGGAGAAGTTTTTGTTGAAGGAGTTGCCTTTGCAAATGTTATTTACTTAAATGATGAAGAGATGACAACAAATTCTATTCAAGTTGAAGTGCCTTTCACAATTTCTGAAAAAACAAGCAATAGTGAAGGTTCTGAAATTGTTGTGAATCAAATCATTGATGATGTAGATGTTATTGTAAAAAGAGGAAGAGAATTATATTTTGATGCAAAAATAAAAGCCAATGTTAAATGCTATAAAGAGGAAACTGATGCCGTTATAACCGATGTGGCAGTTGGGGAAGAATTGCCTGAAAGAGATTGTGCAATTGAAATATATTTTGGAAAAGAAGGCGACAGATTGTGGGATATTGCAAAATCTTTAAATGTTTCCCTAGATGTTTTAAAAGAACAAAATGTGACTGTTCCCGATATTTTAGAAAATAATACAAATTTAACAGTTTATTATCAAAAAAATAAATAAAAAATGAGCTTATAAACTCATTTTTTTATTTATTATTTTATATTTATTTATTAAAAAAATTATTTATTATTTCTAATATTCTACTTTTAAACCCATTAACATTATTTGAACCATTTACGAAACATAATGGGGGATAAACAACACACCACCAGTTATCTCCTTTAGCCTCTCCTAATTCTAGAATTAATGCATCATAAAATCCTGCATTTAAAACTAAATCTCCATAAGCTCTTGTTGGGAACTCTTCATAGCTTAATTTTGCTTTACTTTTATATTCAAAATTATTATTTTCTAATATTTTATCTGCAATTGATTCTATATATTGGAAATTATTTTCTATGATTTTAGCTGATTCTTCTTTACTTGTGCAATTTGCTAAAAGTGGAATTAATGCATCTACTATTTCATCTTTTATTTGATATTTTATTGATTGATCAATTTCAGAATTTGAGTTTGCTCTTATATGTATTCTTAAATATTCACTGTTTGCACTTGTTTTTAATGGACTAAAAATTAATATAAATAAAATACCCAATATACAAAATATTCCAATTATATATTTCATTTTTCTCTCCTTGAAAATATTTATTGACTGATTTTTATTAAAAAAACATTTTTTTATGAATAAAAAATAATATTTTTTGTAAAAATAGCAATAAAAATGGAGGTAAAAATGAAAAGTAAATTATTAATAATTTCTTTTTTAATTTTGGCATTTATGTTTGTTAGTGGGTTTTCAACTTTTTATATGCTTAACAACAGTTCAGATGTTGTTGAAGTCGCTTCAGCATCTACTAATAAAAGTGTTCAGTCTAAGCTTAAAGATTTAGGTTATTACACAGGAAATATAGATGGTATTTATGGTCCTTTAACAAGAAGTGCAGTAATAAATTTTCAAAGAGATTATGGGCTTAGTGTTGATGGTATTGTTGGACCAGAAACTTTGGGAGCATTAGGGGTTTCTAATAGCACAAGTCAATCAAGTTCAGATTTATATCTACTTGCTAAATGTGTTTATGCCGAAGCAAGAGGAGAGCCATATGTTGGACAAGTTGCTGTTGCCGCAGTGATTCTAAACAGGGTGGAATCACCTGAATTCCCAAACACCATCTCTGGTGTTATATATCAACCTTGGGCTTTTACGGCAGTACACGATGGACAAATTAATTTAGAGCCGAACGATACAGCTTATCAAGCTGCAAAAGATGCGTTAAATGGATGGGATCCTACATATGGATGTTTATATTATTACAATCCTGTTACAGCAACAAGTCAGTGGATATATTCTAGACAAGTTGTTATAACTATAGGAAAACACGTATTTGCAATTTAAGGGGGATTTATGGAAACGGTTGAAGTTAAAAGAACAAATAGAGCACTTACCATTGTTACAATAATTTTATCAATTGCAGTTATAACACTGGGTATTTTATATGGAATAAGTGTAAGTTCAAACATTAAATATCAAACTTCATTAGAAAATGTTTATCAAAAAAACTTTTATGAACTTGTTGATGAGGTTAACAATGCAGAAACAAAATTAAACAAAATTTTAGCATCTAATAGTAATGAGTATAGAGCTAAATTATTAAAAGAAGTTAGTAAAAATGCAAATGAAGCGCAAACAAGATTAAATATGTTGCCATATTCTGTAAATGGTTTAGCTGATACAATTACTTTTGTTAATAAATTAAGTGGTTATACTGAAACTTTGGCTAAAAATTTAGATGATGGTAAAAATTTAGGTAGTGAAAATATAGCAACTCTTGAAAAAGTATATAATTCTGTTGTTGATATAAAAAAATATTTAAACACAATGTCAAAACAAATGTGGGAAGGTTTTAGTATAACAGATTCAAGTTTAAAAATGGATGGGGATTACAATTATTTAACGAAACAGTTAACAGCAATGAATGGCTCTGATATTGAATATCCTACAATGATTTATGATGGCCCATTTTCAGATTCACAGATTAATAAAGAAGTAAAGGGATTAAATTTTTCTGATGTAAGTATGGAAGTTGCTAAAAATAATCTTGGGAAAATTTTAACAGATATTCCTGTTGATGAATTGTCGTTTAGTGGTGAAAGCAATGGGCATTTTCAAACTTATGATTTTTCTTATCAAAATGCAGATGGTAAATATATTTTTGCTCAAATGACAAAAAAAGGTGGAAAGCTTTTAACTTTAAGTTCTCCAAATATATATAACAGTAAAAAAATTGAACTCCAAAATGCAGAAAAAATTGCAATAAATTTTTCAAATAAATGTGGTATTGATGATGTTGTAGTTGTGTGGAGCGATATTATTGGTGATGATGCATATATTAATTTGGCACCTAAAATTAGTGGTGTAATTATCTATCCAGATTTAATTAAAGTAAAAGTAGATTTAGATAAGGGTGATGTTTTAGGTTATGAGGCTTCATCATATTATATGAATCATACTGATAGAAAAATTTTACCAGCAAGACTCTCAGAAAGTTCTGCAAGGCAAATGGTAAATTCTTCTTTAAAAGTAAAGGACAGCAAGCTTGCACTTATTCCACTTGAATATGATAGAGAAGTGCTTTGTTATGAATTTACTTGCACTATGGAAGGTAGCACTTACTATGTTTATATAAATGCAATTAATGGCATTGAAGAAAACATTTTGAAGGTTGTGAACACTGATAATGGAAGTCTTTTAATGTAATCAAGTAAAAAATTCGACTTTTTAGTAAAAAAGTTGACAATTATAGAAATCGTTTATATAATAACTTGTACAGTTTATGGAAGAAGCAACAAGAAAAACAATAGAAATGATGGGAATATATGAGTTAAGAACACTTGCAAGAAATGTAGGTGTTTCTTCTCCTACAACTTTAAAAAGGCAACAACTTTTAGATGCTATCACAGAAATTATGGATGGGGTTAAAGATGCTTCTCCAATAAAAAAAGTAGGCAGACCACCAAAGAAAACTCAGTTAGATACATCAGTTATGGATGTTTTTGTTCCACAAGATTTTATTGATTATGCCAAAGAAGAAAAAGAAAGGGTTTATGCTGATGAAAGTTTGATGTTTAGGCAGGAGCTTGATCTTTCTAGATTCGATGGGAAAATTAGAGTTGAAAGACAAGGCTTTTTAAGAAAAACTAAAAGTGGAGCATACTTTTTTAAAGACGGCGAAAATTTGGTTTTTGTTCCATCAAATTTAGTTGCCGAAATGAAACTTATCGAGGGAGATTTTTTACAAGGTGGAGCATGGCAAATACAGGATAAGCCCTTTGATGTTTTTTATATTTTGGAAAAATTAAACTATGAAAAGTTTGAATTAAACAAGAGAGAACTTACTGCTTTTTTGAATATAAAAGCATCATCAAATGCCATAGAAGGAATTAGAAAATTTATTAAAATTGATGACTTATCAAGATATATAGCTGAAACACATTCAATTTTGAAAAATTATTCTGAAAATGGATACATTATAAATCTTTTAGCTGTGGGCTTGGTTCCCGAATTGATTTTAAAGATAAAATCTTCTTTTGACGATATTGAACATAAAGATTTTATCAGCTTTTATGAAGACGGGCCTAAGGAATCTTTTGAAATATCGTTGGATGCAATCAATAATTCGATTTCTTTAGCACGATCTGGTAAAAAAGTTCTTATGTTTGTTTTTGATGTTTCTACTTTAATTTCAGAGTTAAAAGTATATTTTGAAGAAAGTGGAATTAATCAGAATTCTAATTATAACACTCTTTTAATTATGAGAAAACTTTTTAGTGTAAACAGAAGTTTAGTTGGTGGTGGGTGCGTTTCTTTGGTCTGTGGAACAAGCGAAAATATTGATATAAACTATATGTAAAAACAAGCTTTTTTAAAGCTTGTTTTTTTTGTAAAATTGAGCAAAATAATTGATATTTATGTCGTAATAATGTATACTAAATTTGTAATATTATACAAAGCAAAAGGAGTTTTGTATGCAAAAGAATAAAATCTCTTATATCAATATTTTCAAAGCTGGTGTTTTGGCATTTTTTGTGCTGACAGCATTGCTTGGAATTTTTATAAGTAATGTAAAAACGGCTTATGCTGAAAATGTAGAATCGTCAGAAGTAAGCGATTTGTTAGTGGATGATTTAAGCGATGTGGAATATACACCACTAGCTGTTGCAACAAGTTTTGCTGGGGGTGACGGAACTACAACAAGTCCATATCAAATCAACTCAGCTGAGCAACTTGCTTTGCTTGCAAAAAATGTTAATGATGGAAACACTTATGGGGACAAATATTTTATACTAACATCAAACATTGATTTGTCTGGAAAAATTTGGGTGCCAATTGGTGCAGCCACTACAAGTTTTATGGGAAGTTTTGATGGAAATGGGTATTCTATTACAAATTTGTATACAGATTATAGAATTGTAACGGGAGCAAAGTATTTTGGACTTTTTGGAGAAATATATGATGCAGAAATATTTAACCTTCAAGTTAAGGGAGCTACTATAATAGGAAAAGGACAATCTGGTATAGTAGCAGGGCAATCATACTACGATTCCCAAATTTCACATTGTTATGTAGATGGAATTATTAGCAGTGATTCATATGCTGGAGGGGTGGTTGGTATGTCCGACTGGGCAACAGAAATATATATTTGTTTTTCTAATGTAAAAATTCTATCTGGAACAAATATTGGGTTAGTTAGTGGCTATGGCGCTGTTATTTCTGATTGTTATGCTGAAAGTGAAAGTATTATTGCAATATCTCCTGCTAACCGCGGCACTAATTGTATAAGAAAAATTGGAAATGTATACTACGATACAGACGATGCAGAAAAAACAATTGAAGAGTTGAAGGCGTTAAACAACATAACTGATGATAATGGTTATAAAGTATGGTATGTTGACGATACTGGTGTTTATTTAAGAGGTGTTGGCAATGTTTTTGTTGATGGACAAACATATTCAGCAAAAACTGAAATAATTGAGTTAAATACATTTTATAGAGAATACAGTGATTTAGAGGTTTATACCCCATCAACTGAATTAGGAAACTTGAATGGTGAAGATTCTTTTGCAGGGATAAAATACAACCTTAGAGAAAGCTTAAGCACATTAACTTTAAACTATACCAATTCAAATTCAACATTAGTTGGTTACGTAGTGTTTAATAATAACTATGTCAATTCACCAAAAGTGGTCAACTCGAAATTAAACAATGAGCAAAACAAGTCTGTGTCAGAAAGTTTAACAACAGAAGTATTAACTGGTACGAGTGATTTTACTTCAAATTCAAGACAAGGGTATTTTGATATAAAAGGTGTTTTTGATTATAGGTTGCAAGAAGTCGTTCTAGATGCCTATTTGGTGGGACCTAACCCTAGTGATACAACATTTGAATCACTGATAACAAATATTAATTATACAAGTGGTGGATCAACTTCAACCAATCTTGACGAAGAAAATGGAAGCATTAGTGCTTCAACTGATAGAATTTATAATTATAGAAAATGTATAATAGAAAATGGTGAAAATGGTACATATTACAAAAGCAAAAAAATAAAAATATATTTGAGATATTATGATACGTTAAAAAACATTATAGTAAAAGATTCACAACTTGTTTACTTGGCTGAATATGAAATGAATTTAAAAGGTGATGGTTTTAATCTATCATATTCTGACAATACGTTAACTTTTGGAAGTGATAATATAACAGTTGGGATTTATAATGTAAAGTTTTCATTATATTTCACAAATTCAACAAAAGTAAATTTTCAAAGTGGTCAAAAACCAACAATAACTGTAACTACATCTGAAAATACATATT
>CALVZZ010000045.1 GCA_944372715.1 uncultured Clostridia bacterium
TGGTATACCTGCAGGTACAGTTCCTAAAACCGGTATTTTAACGCCCTTAATTTTTTCAGTTCTACCTAACATGAAGTCAACTGAAACATTGAAAAAATCTGCAATTTTTTGAATTGTTAAACTGTCAGGAACTCTAAAACCTTTTTCCCAATTAGCAATTGTAGGTTGCTCTACATTTAAACTATGTGCCAATTCGTTTTGTGTAAGCTTTTTTGCTTTTCTTAATTCTCTTAATTTACTGCTAAACATAGCATTTTTATATCATATTGAAATATTTTTTGCAATGTTTATAAAAAATTTTTAAAAAATATAAAAAAACGAAATATTTTGCTTGACAAATATATTTCGAATGGTTATATTTTAGGTATAAATATTTCGGAGCGTGATATAATGAAGCTTAAAGAATTAAGGAAGCTAAACGGCGTAACACAAAAAAATGTTTCTAGTTACTTAAATATTTATCAAGGTAATTATTCCCAAATTGAAAATGGTAAAAGGTCTTTATTAGCTAGCCAAGTTAGACCATTAGCAAAAGTGCTAAATGTAACAGAAACTGAAATCTTAAACTGTTTGGAGGAAAAATGAAAAAGAAAATTGAAGTAAGAATTTCTCCACAAAGTCAGACAATGACAGAGATATTACAGAATGATTATTACTTTTTGGAATTTATAAAAATTTTGATGGGTGCCAGAAGTCACGAGGCGGGTTTGATTGAATTAGAAAGAAGAGCAATAGAAAGGGGGTGTGAAAGTGGAAAAGTACATAGCTGATTTTATTCAGTATAACGGCAGAATGCCAAAAAATAATGAGCTAGCACTGTTTGTTTTATTTGGAAAATAAAGAGGTATATATGAAAAATATCATTTTTGTTTTAAAAGCAAAGGGCCAACCAAACAAATTATATTTAGACTCTCAAGTTGAAAAAGCTTTTAAAGATTTCCACACGGCAGAATGTCAAAACTTAGAGCCAATTTTGTTTGTCCACGATTTAGTGACTAAGGCAAACAAACATTTGTTAGGAAGAGTTGACTTGTTTAAACAAGCAAAAAACATATTGAAAAGCTATGAGGTGTAAATGCAAAAGCTTTTTGGGGAAGTATTTAAAGAATATTATCCTGGATATTTATTTAGTAATTTGGGTCGAGTTTATAGTTTAAAAAGTAAAAAATTTTTAAAACCTTATCCAAATTCTCACGGATATATGAGAGTTGGGATTTGTATAAATGGTCGTAAAAAAGATGTATTTATTCATATTACGGTAGTTCATCTTTTTGGTGATTATAACGGACATTTACCAGAGTCTAAAGAATTATCAAAACTTGGTCTTAGTATTGACCATCTAAACAGAAATAAATTTGATAATAGTGTTTCAAATTTAGAAATAGTACCAGTTCAAGAGAATTACAGTCGATGGCCAAAAGTAGAAAAGGAAGAAGGTTGTCTTCCATATTAACTCAGCAAAGGGCTTCTCCCTGAGGAAGTATTACAGTTCGATTCTGTATGCTGAGAACATTATTCTCTTTTTATATTTCATTAAAGAAAAGGTCAGGGACTTTTCTTTCGGGCCTGTGATGTTCAAGTGTTTTTTAAGTCCTAACACTTAGTGGTTAGATTCCACAGCAGGTAATTGTTCTTTTTCATACAGAACACTCCTTAAAATAAAGAGCTTAAAAGCTCTTTATGGTCAGGGCTTAGAGCACGGTTGCAGACTTCCGTTAAGGTTCAATTCCTTATCTGACCACCAATTAATTGAATTTTTGAAAGGAGAAAATACAATGACAAATTTTTTTAGTTGGATTGCTAAAGGGTTAGAAATTGAAGGAATGACTGTACATAAGTTTTTTGCGTATATTGTTGCTATTTTGATTGTCGTTGCCATTTGTTATTCAATGGTGAAATTTATAATTTGGATAATAAATAAAGTTAAGAAAAATGAACACTCAAATAATCATAACTATTACAACAAAAACAGAGGTCGTTAATGGCGAAAATTATAAAATGGCTGATTATAGCTTTTGTGGTTGTTTGGTTAACAGTGGCTTTGGCAAACTGTCAAGTTCCAAAAATCTGGTGAGGTGTGAATGAGAAGATTAATGTTTTTAATTTTAGCAATTGTTTTGCTTTGTGGTGTTATTCCTACACAAAGTGTTTGTGTTTATGCTGAAAATTCTACATCATATATAGAAGCTTATGAAAAAACTAATGTTTTTGACGATTTGACATCAGCTGAAAATTTTAATGTAAACAACTATCCAGAAAATAAAAACGGACAGGTTTCCATAATAAATTTTGTAGAATTTGGTTATTCTTCCACAGGCTCGCAAGATAATTATGGGCTTTTTATCTATTTATACAATCCACAGAAACTTAACATAGATAAAAGTTCAGTGCAAAATAAAATTCAAATGGCAATAGGATATAACAAAGATGGAGTTCCTAACAACTATTTTAAATTTCAATTACAGTTTTTAAATGCTTCTCAGGAAGAATATGAAAACTTATTTTTAAAATTTAAAGTTGTCGACATAGAAATCGAAGGTAAAACTTTTGTTGATAGAGTAGACAAAGAAGAAAGAAGATATGATGTTTCAGGTATTGAAATTTTACAAAGTTCCCAAAATCTTCCCACAGAATACGGAATTGGTGGAACTTGGAAATTTACAGGATATTCAAAGGGATTTGGTGACGAAGAAGAATCAACTTTGCAGGCAACAGTAAACGAACTTGAAACAATAGAGTTGGAAGTAAATTCAACTTATTATAGGCCAGATGTGGTTTCAAGCTTGGGAATGTTTCATCAAAATACTATAAATTCTGTATATTTTGCTGTTGATAATAGATTAATTGAAGAATACGGAAAATTACAAAAAATAAAAGCAGAATGGTACGAGTACAAAACTACACCTATTGCAGTTGTAAAAGACAATGCAGTAAAAGAAGCTTTAACAGAATATTTAGGACAGACAATTGATAATGGTGGAAGATATGATGAAGATATTCCTTATGGATTTTATGCAGGAAAAATAAACAATCTTCCAACTTTTGATTATTCTTATAATGCTTGGACAAGTTCTGTTGGATTAATCTCGCCTCAGCCAGCAATAAATTATCTTGAAAAACTTAATTATATATTTAGTTCTAATAATGCTAGTTTAACAGATTTCGAGATTAAAGAACAGGACTTGCTTAATTACATATATAATTACGATTTATCCTATGAAAGTGGTAAACTTCCAATTAATAATATAAGTGCAGATTTATTTCAAGACACTGTTGATGATGGAAGAATTAAAGGTTACAATTTAAAAGAGATAGATAGCGATGACAAGTTTGATATGCTTTCCTATGATAGTAATCACTCTTGGTGGGACAAACTTTTAAATTATGGGTTTTGGGCACCTGAAACAGATGGCGATTTAAAAAACATAAGTCCCATTCAAATGGTGAATGAACAAGATTTAGAGCAATCTGATGAAGTTATTTCAGATAGTTTATTGATAAATTTGGGTGATGTTCCAGAATTTAAAACATATTTTTTTGAACAAAAATTACTAGGTAAAACAGTTTTTATATTTAGATTTGCTCAAACTGATTATTATTCAGCAAGTGGGGCTGTAATGTCTAATGGTTCAAAAATTTCAAATGGTGATATGTATTTGGCCATACAAACTGTATTTTTCAATTTTGACATAATACAACTAACTTTTAACAGAGAAGGGAATTACACAGTGATACCTGTTGTGGCTGATCCTATAAATGTGATTCCAGACATTACACCACCATTAACAGCTAATTTTGATTGGCTTAGATTAATTTTAATAATTTTAATTGTTATAGTTTTGATTATAATCTTAGCTCCTTTACTTCCAACAATATTTAAAGGTTTGTGGGAAATAATTAAGTTATTATTTAAAATAATTTCACTTCCTTTTAAATGGATAGCAAGTTTGATTAACAAGGGAGGTAAGAACAAATGAAGAAAGTAATAATTTATATTATAGTTTTAGTTCTTGCAATAATTTTTTTAGGTGTGGCCATTAACTTTTCTAGACAAGAAGTAATAGAAGATCCAGTTGTCACACCTACACAAGAGACTTGTGTATTAAATTTGAGTGTTAATGATAGTTCATTAGGGAAAATAAAGACTCCATCTGGAATTTATTTAAAAAATAGAGAAGTAGAATTACAAGCTTTTGCAATAAACAACTCAACTTTTATGGGGTGGTACATTGATGATGAACTTATAAGCTCAGACATTCAATTTAATTATATGTTAAAAGAAGATACATTAATAGTTGCGAAATTCAAAGGACAAACGATGTATACAAAAGAATATTTAGAAGAACAAATAAAGATTATTGATTTAACTCAAACATTTAGAGATGTAAAACTAACATATATAAGAGATTATGCAGAAATTAGATTAGTAATTTCTTTTGACAGAAGTTCAAGCCTATATCCAAATTTTGCAGACTATGTTCCAGAAATTTTAACTATTGGTTATTATGACCAAATAGATATAATCTTTGATCTTAGTAGAAAATTTCAAAAATCATTTTTAAACTGTTTTGATGAAGAATTTTTGCCAAGTCGAGTAGAAATTTCACAACAAAACTTAACAGATTTATTAAAGAAAATTACTTTTGATAAAGAATTATTTTCTAATTTTGTTTCTGTCTCAGGGAATCCAATAAATGATATTTTAAACATACTTGAAAACAACTACACACAAAATGGAGAAAAAACTATAAACATTTCATCTGTGTATTTTGTAGAGGTTGATAATTCTGTTCCTGTTTATGATATGGAATTCCCCATACTTTTAAATGCTGGGCAGATAAATGTAATTGCAAGCTATGATATTGATGACACAATTCCAGAAGATCCCAACTTAGATGAAGATGGTGACTATGTTATAGACGCAACAAGTTTATTCAATCTTAAAGGAATGTTTGAATATAACGAAGGTTATATTGCTTTGGAATATAGAATGCAGTTATATTTCGAAACTAATGAGCTATATAATCCAGCATTATTGCGTGAAAGAGCACAATATGTTACTTTCCCAGATTCAGATTTTGAACGGCATTATAAATTGTTTATTGAAAAACTAGAAGATGTGAATTTTGCAAGTGAATCAGCTGTTAAAAGAATACAGTTGAAAAACAATCAAACAATCTCGTTAGACAATTTATATGATATTTACTATCGCCAAACTCCACAAATTGAAGGTATACATACCATAGATTTGGCTTCCT
>CALVZZ010000046.1 GCA_944372715.1 uncultured Clostridia bacterium
AACACCATCATCTTCAAATCCTAAATCTGTTATAGTACTACTAATTTGTTTATTGTAATCAACAAAAGAAGCTTCTACTTTCATAAAATCATTCCCTGTTCTTATTGAAGTCTTGTTGGCTTTTTCTCCTAAAACAAAATTCAGTGCAGATAAAATAATACTTTTACCAGCACCTGTTTCACCCATTAAAACATTAAAATTTTTTTCAAATTCAATTGTTACATCTTTTATTAGTGCAACATTTTTTATTTTTAAAATTTTTATCATAATTACACCGATAATTTTAATAAAGTTTCAGTGGCTTCTTGTGCCATCTTTATATCAGGAAGAATTATCATAACAGTATCATCGCCAGAAACAGAACCTAAAACCCCATCAAGATTTAATTTATCAATTAAACCACAAATTGCTCCTGCCATACCCTTTATAGTTTTTATAACTGAAAGATTTTGTGCAGTCTTAATAGAAATTACAGCTTCTTTAAAAACATTTATGTACTTATTTGATACTGCCTGTTCTCCATTATCAACGATAGAATATTTGTACTTGCCAGAGTCGGCACTTAAAATTTTTATCAAACCCAACTCTTTTATGTCCCTAGAAATTGTAGCTTGTGTGATATCAAAATTTGCAGCTCTCAAAGATGAAACAAGTTCATCTTGCGTTTCAATCTCTTTTGTTGATATCAATTCTAATATTTTTGATTGTCTAGCAGACCTTGCCATTTCCTTTCTATTAACCTCCTAAAAGCCTTTATTTATAAGGGATTTAAATGTTTTTGAATATTTATAAATTTATGAATATACATAAATAATTTTATGAATTGTGATTATTATACATTAAAATTTATATTTATGCAAGCGATTTTTGTATAAATATTCAGTCTGGTTTTTATAATTATTTTATTAATGAATACAAATTCATTTATAACTTATATTTATATACAACTTGTTATTTTTATAAAAAAAATCACCGACCAATAGGCGTGATTTTTTATTTATTGTTTTCAATATTAATAATCTTTTTCTTTTTATCTTTCTTATTTCTAGAAAAAATGCTTAAACATTTACCCAATGTTAATATAACTTTATTACAATTATTCATTGAATATTTTTTAAATATAGCTTTTCCAAATATTGTCAAACCAGCTATTATAGCAGAAACAACTGATGCTATTATAATTTCATATGCCTCTGTTGATGCATCATTAACAATATGATATAAAATTGTTGTTCCAGCTGCGCCAGAAAGAATTCCACATACATCTCCAACAACATCAGCACACAACGATGCAACCTTATCTGCATTTCTGATTAAAAATAATGATTCTTTTGCTCCCCTGACCTTTCTTGATGCCATAGCTTTAAACGGTTCTGGCGTACACGCAGTAACAGCAACACCAATCATATCAGTAATGACGCTAACAGAAATAAAAAAAATTATACATATTATAGAAACAACGACCCCTGCCCCACTCATTACTAGTTCACTTGATATACTGAATAATAGCGAAAGAGCAACTGCTAAGAAAAAAATTTTAACGGGCCATACCCAATAGGCATCTTTTTTATTTAAGCTTTTTACTTTTTGCTTTGTCTTTTTAATTTCATTATTTTGTTTATTTTCTAAATTATCATTATCCATATTTATATTTTATGTGTATATACTTTTTTATATTAACCTTATTAAAAAATAGGCGAAGGCATTTTTTCGAGTAAACCTTGTGACATAGGTTCGGTTGGATTTCCCAAGCTCTACAGCTGGATGTCACCACCCTAGCAGTTTCCTTTTCAGTAGAGCCTTGCACCGAATCGCCACTTAGATCACACTATAATCCCCGAAAAAACTGTCAAACTCCTTTGACAATAGCCTAGAAGTTTTCCTTAACAACTCCCTTTGCTCTTAGCTTGGTTTTGCAACATACATTTCATTAGATAAACTCCGTTTTTTGTTTGGCCAAACACAAAAACAAAGCAATACATTCCAAATCCCAGATATGTCACTCAAAGCAGGCTACACTGCACACAACTTATACATCGCAATGCAGGTTTCTATCCTAAGAAGTAGTCAACCCCACCCTCTTAGGTCTCCGCGATAATTGGATCGGATATTGTATGCCATTACAATGCGTCCAAAAATCTTAACTTCCAGCATCAGTCCCAATTTGGGCAATCAAAACTAACACCAGAAACTTCATAGTTATGCCCTTTGGCGCCTATTTCATCACCCTCGAAGCAAAGTTCGTCGACTAGGATACTACACCTTCGCAATAGTATTATATCATAATTAATTAAATAACGCAAGTTATTTATCTTCTATCAGTTTTTCTAAATTTTCTTTAATTACAAAAACTTTTCCTTTATTTTCTGAAAAATCTTGACAAAGCTGTTTAGCTAACTCATTTCCTCTTTCAAAAAGCTTAGTACCCTCTTCCAAACCAATTTTACCACTTTCAAGTTTTTGTATAATTTCATCTAATTCTTTCATTCCTTCTTCAAATTTCATTTTCATCTCCTTACAACTTCTATTTTTCCATCAGTAAATGTCAAATCTAGTTTATCTCCCACAAAAGTTGATTTTGCGCTCACTATAACTTCCTTTCCCCTACTTACCTTAACATATCCCAACTTCATTATTTCCTTTGGATCAAGTTTGTTTAGCTTTGTTTGTTTTAATGATAAAGCATAATTAATTTCGTTAACAAAAGATTCTGCTATCATTGTTAATTTTTTAATATCATAGTTAATTTTTAAATTTTGATTTTCAATAATTTGGTTAATACACTTAACAAGTCTTTTTAATTTATCCTTTAAGTTATATTTTTGTTCCGTAATATTTTCTGTCAATAGCTCAGCAGCAGCACTTGGTGTAGGCGCCCTTAAATCTGATACAAAATCTATTATCGTATAATCTGTTTCGTGTCCAACAGCTGAAACAATAGGCTTATTTGATGAATATACTGCCCTTGCAACAATTTCTGTATTAAAAGGTTGCAAATCTTCTAACGATCCACCACCTCTTGCAACAATTACAACATCTACATTTTCATAATTTGAAAAAAAATTGATTCCTTTACAAATATCAAGTTCTGCATTCACACCCTGTACTTTAACAGGATATAAAACAATATCAATGTTTGGATTGCGTCTTTTAGTTATGTTAATTATATCTTGAATTACAGCACCGGATTCTGATGATACAACACCAATTCGTTTAATAGTATTTACATTAATTTGTTTTTTGTGTTGTACATCAAATAGTCCCTCATTTTCAAGAGTTTGTTTTAATCTTAAAAACTGTTCAAACAAATTTCCCATTCCGTAAGGAGTTAATCTTCTAACATTAAATGAAAGCCTTCCACCCTTTACATAATATTTAGGAGAACCTGTTGCAACCACCATATCTCCATTTTTCACAGATGATAAACCATTACCATCAAACGCAACACAAGGAAGAAGAGCATTTTCGTCTTTCAAACTAAAATACGCAATACCTCGTGAAATATTAAAATCGGAGATCTCTCCGAAAACATCTATGTTTTCTAAAAGCTCCTCCGAATCAAATATATTTTTTATATACATTGAAATTTGTGTTACAGATATTGCCCTATCATTAATCATACTGTTTTTACTACCTTTGCTAAAACACCATTTATAAACGACTGACTTTTTTCTGTAGAATATTTTTTTGCTAAATTTACAATTTCATTAACAGCTACAGCTATTGGCGTTTTGATATAAACAATTTCTGTGATTGCTGTATACATTAAAGCTAAATCCACTTTAAAAATTCTATCAAGCTGATAGCCCTCACAGGCATTTTTTACAATTTTTTCAATTTCATTTTTGTTTTCTTTGTAAGTATTAAATATCTCATCATAAAACTTTAAATCTTCATCATTTAATGATGCTTGTTCTTTTATAATATCATAAGTTAAATTCTCATCACCATCAGGAAACAAATTTTCAAAAATCATTTTAAAAGCAAACTCTCTTGCGTCCTTACGCATATATCCCCCTAAATTATTACTCCTTCCTTAAATTCAACATCAACAATATAAACATTGACCTTTGCAACCTTCATATCAACCATCGATGCTACATTATTTTTTACATTTTCTTGAACTTTATAAGCAATATCAGGAATGCTCACTCCATTATAAACATTAACGTATATGTCTACACACAGATTACCATTTGTATCAAAATTTATCTTTACACCATTAAAATCTTTTTTAGAAAAAATCCTTTTAAAAGCACACTTAAATTTATTAGATAATGAAGCTATTCCACTAATTTCTTTTGTTGCAAGATCAAGAATTGAAAGCAAAATATTTTTATTACAAGTAATATTACCTTTATTTGTAAAATCTTTTTTTAAGTCTGCCATACTAACTCCTTGACAAGATTATATCATAAATTTTTGTTTTTAATCAACTGTTTTAAAAATAAAATATTATAATACTAAGTATATGCACTGTTTAAGGTGTTGTTATAAAATTAGAAAAACCTAAAAATAGAAGTTTGTTATATTAACAACTATTTTTAGGTATTTAAATTTAATTAATAAATATTATATTGTTTAAGCATTGATATTTATTTCTAAAAAGTTGAAGCTTCAAATTATTCAACAGGTATTACTTTTACAGTATTATATTTATAATCTGTTTGATCTGTAATAAGTTTTAAAATTTGCGATACTTGTGCAGATGTCATTTCCCCAGATTTAACAATAACATTTATGTAGTTTGTCGATGTTGTAACAATTGCATCTGAATAACCCAAACTTTTTATTGAATATTCTAAAGCAAGATCTTCTTCCATTTGTTTAACTAATGCAAGTTTTGCAGTTTCTGCTTCTTGAATTGCTTGTTCACTTGAATCAGCACTTGTAATTATTGCATCATAAGTTGCTATCATTTCTTCCCTTGTTGCAGCCCTATCAGTTCTATAACTATCAAAATAATTGTATGATGTTATGGCACTTCCGCTAGTATTTACAACACTATTATTTAAAGCAATATTTAAATATCCGGTAACTCCTAACAATAATACCATTGCAACAAGTATAATTATTTTTGTTCTCTTTTTTAACATACAAACTCCTTTTTTATTTCCCAATTAAGACTTCAATATTTTGCGTAGGTAAATTTAATAAGGTTTCACAAGCCTTTAAAATTTCAAGCTTAACCTTGTAATCTTTTGCACCACCAGCAACAACAATAACT
>CALVZZ010000047.1 GCA_944372715.1 uncultured Clostridia bacterium
TCGCTCCCCTAAAACTTTTCACTCCGTTTCAAGTTTTTGGTGTCCCCCATTCTAGTCGGCAAGGGTCGCTTATTTTTTAATAAAAAAAACTTGTTATCTCTAACAAGTTTTGGAGCGGGAGACGAGATTCGAACTCGCGACCCTTGCCTTGGCAAGGCAATGCTCTACCACTGAGCCACTCCCGCATAAGTTCTTTGTAAGTTTATCATATTATATTTATGAATGCAAGTGTTTTTTTGATAATTTATTAAAAAAATAAAAATTTTTAAAAACTTTAAAATTTTCTTGCATATATAATAATTGTATGATATAATCACTCTCGCAGGCTTAAAGTTAGCCTGGCACCATAGCCAAGCGGTAAGGCAGAGGTCTGCAAAACCTTTATTCCCCAGTTCGATTCTGGGTGGTGCCTCCAATTATGCGGGTGTGGCGGAATGGCAGACGCACAGGACTTAAAATCCTGAGAGGGCAACTTCGTGTGGGTTCAAGTCCCACCACCCGCACCAATATGACTAAACTTATTGAACTTAATAGTTGTTGCTTAGACAAAAGTCTGCCTGATAACACAGCGAACTGCTGTCTTAATACTGAAGTATTAAGATACGGAGAATGTAAACTAAGTCGTGAGCAAGTAAAAGACATTGCCTTTATCTTAGCCCACGATTTGCTCGAATATGCCAATAACAATGACAATATGAGCAATTTATCAGCAAAGAGTGTTTATACCTTATTAAACACCAAAAACAAAGACTTAAACAGCAACAACTAACTGAAAGAAGAGAAGATTTTGCATTATCTTCTCTCTTTTTCTTGAAGTAAGTATTTACAAAAGTTTAAAAGTATGCTATAACACATACGAGGTGTTTATATGAAAACATTTAATATTAATAAATTGTATATAGGTAAAAACAGAGAAAGGGAATTTCGTTTAGGAATGTTTGTTAAAAACGAGCCTATTTTACGTGAGATCTTAATTAATGGGGATACTATTTCTTTGAGTGAGAAGGGTTTGATAGTAGACCCAAGTCTACAATTGTCTGAAATTCTATTTAGTGATTATGATAAAGAAGAACGAAATAAGGTATTTTACATACTACATGGTTTTGATGTAAGCGAGCGTTTAATTTCTCAATGGGCATTTAGAATTAAAACTGACGAACAAATTATTGAATGTCTTGATAAGCTAAGCGATAGGGATCTATCAGGTTGGAGAAAAGATTTAGAAAAGTTTTTAAAAAAAGAGCTATTACATGACTTATTATTTGATTATACCTGTGCAATAGAATCTGAAAAGAACTTAAACAACGAACCTAGTTTAGAAAAGTAATTATAATTTAACTGTAACAACGAAATAACCATATCCAATATAAACTTTTCGGTTCGGATTCGTTATCAATCGTTGCACCAAACGAGTTATGCTATAAACCTTTATTTATAAGGTTTGTAGCATTTTTTTGTAATATACCCCCAGACTATCTGGGGGTTTTATATTGCAAAAAAAAGATAAAGCTTAATTGATAGCTTTATCTTTTTTCCTAAGTGGATTACTTAGAAGAATTGTTCTTTTTAGAGCTTGAACTTCCACAATTTCTTGTAGAGTTTTTTGAACTCATATCAGCACCAGATTCTGCATTAGAATTTGCTCTTTTAGAATTCTTTTTGTTTTTACCAAACATTTCTTTTTCACCTCCACTTAAATTCAAGGTTTCCCTTGTACTTTTAGTGTTGGCAATAAAATTAAAATAATACATAAAATAACAAAAAACTTTATTTTTTTTCTGCTTCGTCTAAAAGTTTATAGTATTCGTCAAATACTTTTATAGCAGTTGGTTCATCTGTCTCTATAACTAGTTCAGCATCTCCATCTTCTGTTTCTTCAATTAAAAAAACAATCGCCTCATCATCTTCAACACCTTCCATATCATCAATTGGTTTTAAAATTGCATACAATTTTTCTTTAAAAGGTATTATAGCAACTTGATCAAAACGAACAGCTTTGTCGTTTTCATCAAAAAGTGTTATTGGGTCATCATTATCTTCATCCAACAAAATATCTAGAATGTTAACATCTTTAACTTCTTCTTGTTTATTTTCTTTTTCTTTCATTTAACTCTCCTATTTACAATATGTTTTTAGATAATCTTCTAAAATTATGCAAGCAGCAACCTTATCTATTAAATTTTTTCTTTTTTCTCTTCTAACATCAGCATCTAATAAATAATTTTCAGCTTCCACAGAAGATAATCTCTCATCTTGATACACAACTGGAACATTTGTAGCCTTTTCTAACATATCACCAAAGATTCGTGTTTTAATTGCCCTTTCCCCTTCTGAGCCATCCATATTTAAAGGAAGACCCATCACAATTTTTTCAACTTGTTGCTCTATTACAAGTTTTTTCAAATATTCAATGTCTGCATTTCTTGAAACACTTTTATAAACTTGATATGGTGATGCAACTATTTTTAACAAATCAGTTAATGCTATGCCAATTCTGACTTTACCATAATCTATTCCCATTATGCGACCATATTGCATAGATGTATATTACATAATTTTTAATCATTTTGTCAATCAAAAAAAAGAAAAAGAAAAATACTCTTTTTCTTCTTTATGTAAATTAATCTTTCTTTTCTTTTTTCATATCTTTCATTTCTTTTTCAATCATTTTTTGACCTTTATTAACTAATTCTTTTGCAGTGTCATTATTTTTATATAATAATGCACCAACAACAACACCAACAGCCATACCAAACAAAATTTCTTTCATACTACCTCCTAAAATATTTTGTGTAGTATAAAAAAAATTATACTATCAATTTGATAGTATATTTTTTATTCTGCTTGTTCTTTTTGTTCTTTTTCTAACCTTTTAAAATAATCGTCAATTGCCAAATGTAAAACTTCTTCAGCTAAACCTGCACAATGAATTTTTTCTGCTGGAAGACTTCCCAATTCTTCTAAAATATCACTTGTTGTAATATCTTGTGCTTCTTGGATTGACAATCCCTTAACCATATCACAAATTACGGATGATGAAGCAATAGAAGCTGTGCAACCAAATGTTTTAAATTTTGCATCTTCAATTATACCTTCATCGTTAATTTTTAGGTACAATTTAATAATATCTCCACAAGAATTATCAGTTGATTTTGCAACACCATTTGCACCGTGTAATCCACCTGCATTTTTAGAATTTTTAAAGATGTTAATTATTTTTTGTGTATACATTTATCATTCCCCCTTTTTGCCTCTTCCAGCTTTTGTAAGAGGAGATATTGATCTTAATTTTTCAACAACGCCAACAAGTTTTTCAACAACATAATCAACATCTGATTTTGTAATAGATTTACCAAATGAAAACCTTATAGAACCTTGTGCTAATTCATTAGAAACACCCATAGCTTTTAAAACGTGGGATGGTTCTAATGAACCAGATGTACAAGCAGATCCTGTAGAAACAGCAACTCCTTCAAGATCAAGTAACATTAAAATACTTTCACCTTCTATAAGCTCAAAACTAATATTGACAATACTCTGAATTTTTTGTTGTGGATGTCCATTAAGATAAATATATGGAATTTTTTCTTCTATCTTTTCTAAAAAATATGTTCTTATTGCTTTTAATTTTTGTTGGTTAACCGACAAATCTCTAACGGCAATTTCTATTGCTTTTCCAAAACCTGCAACTGCTGGTACATTAACTGTACCACCTCTTTTCCCTCTTTCTTGATTGCCACCACTAATTAAGCTTTCAATTCTTATACCATTTTTTAAATATAATGCACCAACACCTTTTGGCCCATAAATTTTGTGAGCACTCATAGTCATTGCATCAATTTCCATATCTTGAACATGTATTTTTAAAGCACTAATTGCTTGAACAGCATCTGTGTGGAAAATTATTCCATTTTCGTGTGCAGTTTTTGCAAATGCTTTAATATTTTGAATTGTTCCAACTTCATTGTTTACAGACATAACAGAAATTAAAATTGTTTCTGGTCTTATATAATGCAAAAGCTCTGCTAAACTTACAATTCCTGTTTGATCAACAGAAAGATAAGTAATTTCAAAACCTTCTTGTTCTAATTCTTTACAAGATTCTATGATAGAATCGTGTTCGATTGCACTAACTATAATGTGGTTGCCCTTAGACTTATTAGCCCTTGCTAAACCCTTTATTGCCCAATTGTTTGCCTCAGAACCACTACCTGTAAAATATATTTCGTTAGATTTTTCAGCATTAATAGCCTTCGCTATTCTATCTCTAGCTCTGTCAACAATTGACTGAGCTTCTCTACCAAAACTATGTAAACTACTTGAATTGCCAAAAACAGCATTAAAACAAGGAAGCATCTCATTTAAGACCTCCCCTGATACATAAGTTGTGGCAGCGTTATCTAAATAAACTCTTCTTTCCATCTCAACCTCTGCCCTTATTTTATCACTCGATTGACAATATGTCAATACACATATTTTTTATTATTGATTAATCATTGAAAGAATTTGACTTTTTTGACGAAGTCCAGTTGCTCTATCAATTTCTTCTCCATTTTTAAACAAAATCATTGTTGGAACACTCATAATTCCAAATTTTCTAGCAAGATCCATACTTTCGTCAATATCAACTTTTAAAATTTCAGCATCTGTTTCTTGTGCAACTTGTTCTAAAATTGGTGACAACATTTTACAAGGTCCACACCAAGTTGCAAAAAAATCCACAAGAACAGTATTTTCGTTTTTTAAAACTCTGTTTTCAAAGTCTTCCGTTTTTATTATTTCCATATTTAATTCTCCTTTAATAAATCTTTTATAACTTCACTTGTGATAACACAAGCGCAAGCTGTTGGATGCCACATAATGCTTCCCAAACCATCACATTGCAAGTTTTCTTGTTTAGAATAGCAAACCTTGTGATTTTTTATACCTCTTTCTTTCAATATTTTTCTTATTACTTTTGAAAGAGGATCATTTTGTGTTTTGTAAATGTCAGAAATTTCATAAATAGGAGCTATAATTTTTTTTGCAGTCCCCATTGCCGAAATGATGTTTATGCTATTTTTTTTGCAATACTCAATTAAACAAGCTTTATCTTTAACACTATCTATTGCATCTATAACATAGTCACAATTTTTTTCTATAAGCTGACTTACATTATCTTCTGTCAACTTGACATTTATCGCATTAATTATAGCATCGGGATTAATTTGAATTAACCTATTTTTTAAAACATCTACTTTTAATTTACCAATATTGCTTTGAAGAGATATAATTTGTCTGTTGATGTTACTAGGTTCTATAATGTCATAGTCTATAATACTTAATTTACAAATACCTGTTCTTACAAGCATTTCAGCCACAATTCCACCAACACCACCAATACCAACAACAAAGATATTTTTTTCTTTTAATTTTTTTATATTTTCTTTTCCAAGCAATAATTCAGTTCTAGAAGTATCCATATATTTTACCTATTACAAAACATATTTCTTTAAATCATATTTTTTCTTTGTATCGCTGAATGATTTTAAAACATAATCCTTATCAATAACAACTTTTGCCATAGGATGTTTACCTGTCGCATTAAAAGAAGTATCTTCAATTAATTGTTCCATTATTGTGTGAAGTCTTCTTGCCCCAATATTTTCACTTGTTTCGTTTTCTTGTTCAGCAATTTCAGCAATTTCATCTAATGCATCATCAGTAAACTCTAAATCAATATTATCTACTTTTAAAAGGCTGGAATACTGCAATATAATAGAATTTTTTGTTACAGTCAAAATCTCTTTAAAATCTTTTTTTGTTAAATTATTTAATTCCACTCTGATTGGGAATCTTCCCTGCAATTCTGGAATCATATCTTCTATTTTAGAAACGTGGAAAGCACCAGCAGCGATAAACAAAATAAAATCAGTTTTTATATTTCCATATTTTGTTGCAACTGTAGAACCTTCAACAATTGGCAAAATATCTCTTTGAACACCTTCTCTAGAAACATCAGGACCCTTACCACTTTCTTTCCCAACAATTTTGTCCATTTCATCTATAAAGATGATTCCATCTTCTTCTGCCCTTCTAATAGCTTCTTGATTCAGTGCATCATCATCAATTTGTTTATCACATTCATCATTAAAAATTAAATCCCTAGCAATTTTAACCTTCATTTTTTTTCTTTTCTTTTGTGAAGGGAAAAGACCTCCAAGCATATCTGTAAGATTTATCTCACCCATTCCCCCAACCATTCCAAAAGCCTTTGGAGCTTCAGAAACTTCAACTTCAATAAGATTATCTTCTAATTTACCTTGCAAATAATCTTCCTTGATTTTTTCTCTATACTCTTCTTCTGTTTGATTTTCTGTTTTTTCAATAGATTTATAAAGTGCGTCTAAAATTTTTCTTTCAACAAGTGGTTTAACTTTTTCTTCCACTTCGTGATGTTTTTCATCTTTAACCATTCTTACAGACACTTCAACTAAGTCACGCACCATACTTTCAACATCTCTACCTACATAACCAACTTCTGTATATTTTGTTGCTTCAATCTTGATAAAAGGTGCTTTTACAAGCTTTGCAAGTCTTCTTGCAATTTCTGTTTTACCAACCCCAGTGGGTCCTTTCATAATTATATTTTTAGGAGTAATTTCTTCACGAAGTTCTTTTGGAAGTTTACTTCTTCTATAACGATTTCTTAAAGCTATCGCAACAGCTCTTTTTGCTTCTTTCTGCCCTATTATATATTTATCAAGTTCGTTTACTATTTCCTTAGGTGTTAAATCCATTATATCTCCTCCACTGTTATATGGTCATTTGTGAACACACAAATTTGACTAGCAATCAAAAGTGATTTTTTAGCAATTTCCTTTGCTGACAAATTTGTGTTTTCTTTTAATGCTTTTGCAGAAGCAAGTGCATAATTACCCCCAGAACCAATTGCACAAACATCGTCCTGTGGCTCAATGACATCACCATTTCCTGAAATGATTAAAATTTTTTCTGAATCTGCAACTATTAACATTGCTTCTAACTTTCTTAAAACTTTATCACTTCTCCAAGTTTGAGCAAGTTCAACAGCGCTTCTCATTAAGTTACCTGAAAACTTGTTCAACATATCCTCAAATCTTTCTGACAAACTGAAAGCATCTGCAACACTACCAGCAAATCCAACTACCACTTTTCCATTGTAAATTCTTCTAACTTTAACGGCATTATTTTTAAATATAACACTTTGACCAACTGTAACTTGTCCATCACCAGCAATAGCAGTTTTTCCGTCACGCTTAACAGCACAAATAGTCGTGCCTCTCATATCCTCCATATTTATTTCTCCTTCCAAAAATTTTAAAACTTTTAAAAATAAAAGTCAATCAATATTATTTTTATCTTTATTTTCTTCCACTAAAAAGCACTTATGTAAATAATTTTCAATTTCCTTCATTGAATTTTCATAAATATACCTTTTTTTCTGTTTTTTATCTTTAAATTGAACATCGCAGTTAATTATTCCATAATTAGAATTCATTGGTTGAAAATCAAATGGCGATGCAGTATTTGAAATATAATTCAATATTGCTCCAATACAAGTGGTAGATGGTAAAGGCATAACATTTTTTTTATTAATATACCTATACATATTAATTGCACAGACAAGTCCACTTCCTATGCTTTCAACATAACCTTCTACCCCAGATAATTGACCAGCAACAAAAACATTAGGATATTCCCTTAATTGACTGCAACTATTTAAACATAAAGGTGCATTTATAAAAGAATTTCTATGC
>CALVZZ010000048.1 GCA_944372715.1 uncultured Clostridia bacterium
CTATACCACCGATAGTGTTATCATAGCCCGATACTTCAATACTAACATTATTGTTAGTACAATTTGTAATTTTAGTATTGGTTGCATATCCTACAACCCCACCAATTCTAGAAGAAAAAACATTTTCTAGTAATATTTTACCTTCAAATAAAACAATATTTTTAATTTCAGCTCCATTTGTCATACCAAATAACCCATACTCAGTTCTTATGATTGAATTTTCGTTTTTTATTTGTAAATTTGTAATGTAAAAATAATTACCATTAAAATAGCCTTTAAACTCATTTCTTAAAATCTGCCCAGAGTCATTTACTCGAGCATACCCACCAATGGGTACAAATTCTTCATTTTCTAAATCAATAGAGTTGGTCATTTCGTAATATAGACCACTTGTATCTCCATCATTTTGAACAAAATTAGAAAGAGCAAACATATCTTCTTTACTTGATATTTTATATGGATTTTGTTGTGTACCATTACCCCCACTATATTGTGGAGATTTTACTTCTTGCTCTGTTGCTGTAATTGTTTGGTTGGGAGATATATAAAACAAATTTAGGCACAAAAAAGAACTTACTATTGCAAAAATTATGTATTTTTTAATAAATGCGCTTTTTTTCTTCCATATCATAATTTTACTATATAAGATTTTAATTTTTTTAACAAGCAAATATAAAAAATATTAGTTTATGATTGATTGTATTAAAAATATGATATAAACTATAACCAAATTTATTTAAAAATAATATAACTATTGCACGAGGTAAAAATGTTAGAATTAAAAAATATTTCAAAAACTTATTCAATGGGCGAATTAAAAGTTGAAGCATTAAAAGATATTTCAATTTCTTTTAGAAAAAATGAATTTGTTTCAATTTTAGGTCCTTCTGGTTGTGGAAAGACAACGCTTTTAAATATTGTGGGTGGACTTGATAAGTATACTAGTGGAGATTTGATTATTGAAAATAAATCTACAAAAGATTTTACTGATAAAGATTGGGATGCATATAGAAACTCCAAAATTGGTTTTGTTTTTCAAAGTTATAATCTTATACCACATTTAACTGTTCTTGAAAATGTTGAGCTATCTTTAACCCTTTCTGGAATTAAGGCAAAAGAAAGAAAAAGTAAAGCCAAACAAGCACTGCGAGATGTTGGACTTCTTGATGTCATCAACAAGAAACCAAATCAGCTATCTGGTGGACAAATGCAAAGAGTCGCAATTGCAAGAGCACTTGTTAATGACCCACAAATAATTTTGGCTGATGAACCAACCGGTGCTTTGGATAGTGAAACTAGTGTACAAATTATGGAAATATTAAAAAATATTTCTTCTAAAAAATTAATTATTATGGTAACACATAATAAGGAACTTGCAGATAAGTATAGTACAAGGATAATAAACATCTTAGACGGGAAAATAACAAACGATTCATCCCCTTTTAATCCAAAGAAAAAAGCTATGATTGTAAATAAAAAAGATAAAACTTCAATGAGTTTATTCACAGCTTTTAATCTTTCCTTTAAAAACCTGTTTAGCAAAAAGACAAAAACTTTTTTAACTAGTTTTGCAGGAAGCATAGGAATAATTGGAATAGCATTAATTTTAGCTGTAAGTAACGGTTTTACAGGTTACATAAATAACATTCAAAGAGACACATTAAGCAATTATCCCATATCAATTTCGAGTATTGCAATAGATTATAATGCTTTGACAGGTGGAACTTTGCCAGACTTGCCAGAAAAAGGTGAAGAAGGAAATTTAACCATATATGACATTTCAAAAATAATTGGTGAATTTGGACATTTTAATTATTTATCTCCAAAGTTTGTAAACTACATTAACGACTATTACAAAAAAGATCAAGCCAAAGAAGAACCAGAACTTTCATCTTTAAAAATTCAATATTCATCCAAATTAAATATTTTAACAGAAGTAAATGGTAACATTATAAAATTAGACACAAGCACAACAACAAGCAGTATATATGGAACAACCTCTTCATTGTTTTTTGAAGGGTTTGATGATAAAAACTTTGTTCTTTCTTACTATGATGTAATTGAAGGCACCTATCCACAAAATCAAAATGAAATTGCTTTAATTGTTGGGGAAAACAATACAATTTCAAAACAACAATTAGATAAATTAGGCATAACCTACACTTCCAACCCAGATGGTACATTTCAACCTATAAGTACGGAAGATTTTATTGGCAAATCTTACAAAGTTATAGTAAATGACGATTATTATGTTCCTGTTTATGACTCAAATTCAAATTTGATTAGTTTTAAAAAGAGTGAAGAATATTTAGATTTATACAATTCGGCAAATTCTATAACACTAAATATTAGTGGAGTGTTAAAATTAAAAGAAGACGCAACTTCTTCATTGTTTGATGAAGGATTAATGTATTTGCCTGAATTTAGTGAGATGTATAAAGAAAACTGTAAAAATTCATTAATAGCAACAAAAACATTAGAAAATCAAACAATTTATGAACCATTTGAAATTGATGTGAGTGAATTAAAATCTTTTTTAGGAAACAGCAATCCTTTTGTATTTACAGACCCTAACTCAATGAAATTTATAATTGAAAATCAATATGGAATTGAAATTACACTTGAAGAGGTTTTGGATTTAGCTCTTCAATCCGTTGGTGCAAGTTCAATTCCTACAGGTATATTTGTATACCCAACAACTTTCGATGCTAAACAAAATTTTATAAATTATGTTTCCGAATGGAATTCTTCAAATGATGGATTAAAGAATAAAATTGTATACACAGATGTAACAGGTTTTTTAACTTCTACACTCGGTCAACTTGTAAACATTATATCCTATGTACTAATTGCTTTTTCAAGTGTATCACTTATCGTTTCTTCAATAATGATTGGTATCATAACTTACACTTCTGTTATTGAAAGAACAAAAGAGATTGGAGTTCTAAGAAGTATAGGCGCAAGAAAAAAAGATATTTCAAGACTCTTTAATGCAGAAACTGCAACAATAGGTTTTATTTCTGGAATTATTGGAATTGCTGTGACATATCTTTTCTGCCCAATTATAAATATAATAATCAATACAGTTGCTGGAACAAATGTTGGTCAAATTGCAATGTTAAACCCTTTGCACGCAATAATTTTAGTTCTAATAAGTGTTGTTTTAACATTGATTAGTGGATTTATCCCTAGCAGAATTGCATCAAAAAAAGATCCTGTTGTTGCACTTAGAACAGAATAAAAATTAACAAAGAAATATATTAATGAATATATATTTCTATGAAAAAATCAAAGAAAAAAACTTTAATCACTTGTGGCAAAAATTGTTCAATTTCAAAAGAAGCAATTATTGAAAAAAATGTTATTTTAGGCGATAATTGTAAAATTGAAGGAAAATGTCATATTTTTTCTGATGTTAAAATTGAAAATTCAACTATAAAAAATTCAATTATAAAAAGCAAATCAAATATTATAAACAGTTACATAACAGATTCTCAAATTGATGAGAATTGTTCTGTTGGCCCCTATTCTCACATAAGAAATAATTCAAATATTGAAGAAAATTGTAAAATTGGAAACTTTGTTGAAATTAAAAATTCCAAAATTGGAGCAAGAACAAAAGCTTGTCACCTTGCCTATATAGGCGATGCTGAAATTGGTGAAGATTGCAACATTGGTTGTGGCGTGATTTTTGCAAACTATAATGGTTTTGAAAAATATAAAACAATTGTTGGAAATAGAGTCTTTATTGGTTGTAATTCAACCATTATTGCTCCTTGCATACTAAAAGACGAATGTTTTATTGCTGGTGGTTCAACAATTACACAAAATATAGGAGATAGAGAACTTGCAATTGCTAGAAAGCGTCAGGAAAATAAACAATCTTTTTATAATCCTTATTTAGAAAATTTTAAAAGAGCTAAAATTTACTTTGGCACAGATGGAATTCGTGGAGTTTATGGAAAAGACTTAACACCACAACTTGCTGAAAATGTTGGAAATGCTGTTTGTCAAATAAGAGAAAATGCAAAAATAATTATAGGCAAGGACACAAGAACAAGTGGCACAAAATTAAAAAAATCTTTTATCAAAGGAGCTGTTCAAGGTGGAGCAACAATTTTAGATATTGGAGTTGTTCCAACATCTGCCATATCTTACTTGACTAAAACCTTAAACTTAGATTATGGTATTGTTATAACTGCTTCTCATAATCCAAAAGAATATAACGGAATTAAAGTTTTTGGTAATAATGGTGTTAAAATTTCTGATTCAGAAGAAATAAAAATTGAAAACAAATTAAGTTCTAAAATTAACAGATTAAATGGAAAATGCTTAAATGTTACAAAAGAAGTAGCATTGTACGAAAAGTTTTTAAAATCTGCCGCAACAACAAATTTAAAAGGTCTTAAAGTTGTTCTAGATTGTGCAAATGGTGCAAGTGGAAAAATTGCTCCCAAAATTTTTAAACTTTTGGGTGCTTGTGTTCAAGCTATAAACACAAAAGGAGAGATAAACTTAAATTGTGGAGCAACTTGCATTCAAACATTACAAAGCAATATGAATGGTGCAGATTTAGGATTTTCTTTTGACGGCGATGCCGACAGAGTCCTTATGGTTGATAAAAATGGAAAAGTGATAGATGGAGATAAAATTATATATTTACTTGCACTTTGGTACAAAAAAAATGGAATAGATATCAAAAAAGTTATTGGAACAATTTTAACAAATTCAAAAATTGAAGAGTTGTTGATTCAGGAAGATATTGAACTTGTTAGAACACAAGTTGGCGACAAATACATAATTGAAGAAATGTTGAAGTCTGGAAAAACAATTGGTGGCGAACAAGCTGGACATATTATTATTGGCGACAAGCATATTACAGGTGATGGTATTTTGACAGCTATTATTCTTTCTTCAATATATGTTACAGACCCCAACTTTTTTGAAAAATGTTTAAAAATTCAAGTTTATCCACAAGCTAATGAAGAAGTAAAAACAAAAAATTTTAAAGCAAAAACTGTTTTAGAATCAGAAAATGTGAAAAATATAATTTTAAAAGCAAAAAATTATGGTAGAGTTATTGTAAGACCAAGTGGAACGGAACCAAAAATAAGAATTATGGTTGAAAGCATTAATCATTCTAAAGAGCTAGCAAAACAAATTAAAGAAGAAATAGAAAAAGTTGTTGATAAAATGGTATAAATAAATCTTTGAAAAAAATATTTCAGTGTGTTAAAATAACACTGATGGAATTTAAAGTTGTAAATTTAAAGGAAAATAATCCTTCAGTAGAACTAGCTATTGCTAATTTAGAGATAGAATTGGAAATTGCTAAATGTTCCAATATTAAAGCAATAAAGTTTATTCACGGTTATGGTTCACACGGTACAGGAGGAGCAATTTGTTTAGCTGTTAGAAAAAGAATTGTTGATTTATGCAGAAAAAAGAAAATAAAATACTACATAACCGGTAATGAGTGGACAATTGAAGATGCCAGAGCAAGAGAAATTATATTTGAATGTCCAAACATTAATATTGACGAAGACTTAGGACATCATAATCCTGGAATAACGATTGTTTGTATACAATAAAATTTAAAAAAATTCAAAATTTGCTTAAATTTATTTTGAATTTTTTATTTTATTATGCTTTACTACTTGTGATGGAGGGTATATGAAAAAATTTTTTATAACAACACTTGTTGCAAGTTCAGTTTTAGCCACATCATTGTTTTTTGGTGGTTGTGGAGAAACACAAACAAACAAAATGTCGGCGAATGAAGTTTATGCAATGGGAATGGTCACAGCAGTAAACTTTTTACAACAAAACAATTCACAAACAACAACCTTATCAGCAAGCTTATCTGAAAACACAAAACAAGAACTAATTCAATATGTTTCGATGTTTGAAAATGTTTTGCAGAATGGTAGAATTCATCCTATTGTTACGGACAACACAACATCGGATGATGCCTATGCGAACTATTCTAAAAAAATGAGTATTACACTTGGTGATGAAATTTATAATATGTACTATAATGAAACAATTAAAGGTACAGAAACAGAGTATGACGAAGATGAAATTGAAAGAGATACAAATTCCACACTACTTGGAGTTGTTGTTATGGACAATGTAATTTATAATGTTGTTGGTGGAAGAGAAGTTGAAGAAGAGGAAGGAGATGGAGTTTTAGAAGTAGAAACTGAAATTTCACTTATAATATCAGAAGAATACATACCTGTTTCTCAAAATCAAGATATAAATTCAATTAATTTAAATGGATTAAATAATTATGTTAAAATAAATCAGCAAATAGAAAATGACGAAACCGAATACGAATATACAACAAAATCTGGAAACAACTTAAAAACAACTTGTATTTCTTGGGAAAACGAAAGAAACAGAGAATGCCTTGAAATTGAACTTGAAGAAAACGGCACAGAGGTTGAATACAAAATAAGAAAATATGACCAAAATAAGTTTAGAGTTGAACACGAAAGCTCAAATGGTGAGTTTGAAGGAACAATGGAAAATGTAAATGGAGAATGGAAATTTAGAAACAGAAACGGTCAAGAAATATAAAAAAGAGCTTTAACTTAAGCTCTTTTTTTATAAACATTAAATTTCTCTTGTTTCATTTACGCCGTCAATAAAGCCACAAGGAGAAGTACACTTGAAGTTATTAAATGTGCATCTTGCACCCTTTGTATAAGATTGCATTTCACTTGCTCTTGGATGAGAATTCTTTTGTAAATTCTCAACATACTTTTTGAGTGTTTCATTTGTTTGGTTGTTAATTTCAAGTTGAGCAAAAGTACACTTTCTTTCCATCATTTTTAAAACAAAATTGTCAAATGAGCCCATTTCATTTACAGAAATTAAAAGCCCTTGTGGATAAACCCTTGCTTGTTTTTGACAATCTTCCGTCCATTCCTTGATTAAGTCTTTATCGTGCATTAAAATTGGTGGTACATAAAATTCATCGTCATCTTTTAATTTAAACGAATAAGATAATGTTCTATGCCTTTGTGCTTGAGCTAGACAAGCAAAACTTGTTGTATAACTTGTTGCATAAACATCACCAAAATATTCTACCAAATGATCATTAAAATTCATTAATGACAACACTCTTCCCTTACTATCAGCAGAAATAAGCTCATCAAAATATGGAGTTGTCTTTTTAATACATTCACAAAAATCAATCATTGCTGGCTTTAACATCTTATAAAATCTGTTCTGTTGATTATCGTCTTTATTTATCTCTTTTTGCATCATATGGTATATATAATTTAGTTGCCTATAAGTTGTTGAATAAACCATTGATGTTGGTGTGAATACTGAAATGAGATATCTAGCATTTTCCTGAGCAAGTTTTTCAATTTTTTTCTCTGTAAAAATTTTTGGATATTTTTCTTGATATTTGTCTCTTATAAGTTTTTTAAAAATATCCAGCCATTTATCATAAAGTTTTTTCTCATCTTCTTTTAAAATCATTTTTGTGTATCTTGCACTTTTTTCACTTGTGGTGTATTGCTTTTCATTGTTTAACACCATTGCTAATGCTTTGGGAATATCTTCTAAATACAAGTTTATCATTGCGTGGTCAAAAACACTATGATGTCCACTACTTTTTGTTTGAACAGCCCTTTTGTTTGTTTTTTCTACATCTTCATTCACAAGTTCGTTAAAGCTTCCTGGCATATAACACACTCCAGCATTGTGTCCACTAAACAATTCAATTTCTTCCTTGCTTGAAACATAATTGGGTTTTGTTGAACCTATAATTGAGATTTTCATAATTCTCCTTTGTTTTTTTAATGATATCATTAACAATACACATTGTCAATGATAAAAAAAGCACAAAATATGTGCTTTTCATAATTTTAAAAATTATAAAGTTATTGTCTTAACTTTTTTAAAACAAATTTAATATTTCTTCTCGTGCTGATTTAGGACTGTCTGATGCGTGAATAACATTTGCCGTTGTTGTAAGTTGCTCAAACTCTTCATCTGTCAAAATTTTATACTTTTCCCTGCTAAGAGCAAATGATGGACGAAGAACTTCTTTAACCAAACTTCTTGTTCTATCAATAAACTCTTGTTCTGTTTCTTCAATTTCGCTAGAAACAACCATAACAACACATTCGGGATTGAATTTATATATACCTTTTACATCACCTTGAGTCATATATCTAACTAGGCTTTCATAAAAAGGTTTTCCTTTATGTTCTTTATAATGCTTTTCTATCTTATCAAGAGGCAAAACACATTTCTTTACATCTTCAATTTTTATTTTATTCTTAATTAAAATGCTATTTAATTCTTTTAATTTATCTGTGAATCCTGGTTTCAAAATAAACAATGAGTAAGTATTCATATTTTCTCCTATTTTCCTGCTTCTTCCAACTTTCTTTTTTGATCTTCTCTTTGAAGTTCGTTAGACAACTCTTCAATGTTTCCATCAAGAAAATCATCCATATTGTATATACTATAATTTATTCTATGGTCCGTTATTCTTCCCTGTGGATAATTGTATGTCCTTATTCTTTCACTTCTGTCACCTGTTCCAACCTGACTTCGTCTATTTTCTGCATATTCTTTATCTTGTTGAGTTTTGTAATAGTCATAAAGCTTTGATTTTAAAATGCTCATTGCTCTTTCTCTATTTTTAATTTGAGAACGCTCATCTTGACAAGCAACCACAATACCTGTTGGAAAGTGAGTAATTCTTATAGCACTATCAGTTTTATTTACGTGTTGACCACCTGCACCACTGCTCCTATATGTATCAATCTTGATGTCCTTATCATTGATTTCAAAATCGACATCTTGAACTTCTGGGAGAATTGCAACAGTTGTTGTTGAAGTGTGAACCCTTCCTTGTGTTTCCGTTTCAGGAACTCTTTGAACACGATGCACCCCACTTTCATATTTTAAAAACTTATAAGCATTTTTACCCTTTATTAAAAATACTGCTTCTTTAATTCCTCCCAGCTCTGTTTCAGACACATCAATCATTTCCACAGTCCAATGTTTACGCTCTGCAAAGCGAGTATACATTTTCATTAAAACAGCACCGAACAATGCAGATTCTTCACCACCTGCCGCAGACCTTATTTCCACAATAACATTGCTTTCATCATTTTCATCTTTTGGCAAAAGTAAAACTTTTATTTCTTCTTCAAGCTCTTCAATTTGCTTTTTAATTTCAAAAAGTTCCTCTTCAAAAAGCTTTTTCATTTCCACATCTTTTTCTTCATTTACAATTTTTTCAGCTTTTTCTTTTTCGTCAACAAGCTTTTGCATTTTGTCGTGCGCTATTGCTATATCTTCAATGGAATTTCTTTCTTTAACAAGTTTTTTCCATTCATTAATATCAGCAATAATTTCTGGTTTTGATATGAGCTCCGTAAGTTCATCAAACCTTTTTTTTATCTTAATTGTTTTATCTAGCATATCAACCTCTTTGGACTATAATAATTCTCTGTATTCCAGAATAATCTTTAATTATTTTAACACTAAAATTCTTTTTTGAAAAGAACTTTTTTACGCTTTTTTCTTGTCCTTTGCCAATTTCAAGCAAGATGACACCACGAGCAGACAAATAATTTTCAAATTGTTCGCTTATTTTTTTATAAAAATAAAGTCCATCTTCACCACCATCTAATGCTATTAAAGGGTCATAGTCCTTAACTTCCCTGTCTAACTTTTTAATGTCTTCGCTTTTAATGTACGGTGGATTACAAGTTATAATATCAAACTTTTTACTCTTTTTTAGCTCTGAAAAAAGATCACCACATATAAAATTTATTTTAACATCATTGTTTTTTGCATTTGTTTTTGCAACTCCTAAAGCCTTCTCACTTATATCTATTGCAGTAACCTTTGCACTTGATTTTTTTGCAATTGTTATTGCAATAGCTCCACTGCCTGTGCATAAATCCAAAACGCTTAATTTTTGTTTCCCTATAATTTTTAACGCTTCTTCAACTAATATCTCTGTTTCTTTGCGTGGAGTTAAAACATCTTTATTTACAAAAAATGGAAGACCATAAAACTCAGTTTTACCCAAAATTTTATCTATTGGTTCACCTTTTACTCTTCGCTCTAAAACTCTTTGAATTTTTTTATAATCAGACCTAGAAATTTGTGTTAATAACTTAATTTCTGCTCTGTTTTTATTTAATACGCTTGCAATCAACCAATCTGTTTCTGCGCTGTCTGTTATTCCTGCACTTGCTAATTTGTTTTTAACTTCTGAATAGCATAAAGAAAAGGCGATATTACCACCTTGGCTATCTTCATTAATGACTTCTCTTTTTAAATTTTCTAACATTAATTTCCCTTCACTTAATCCTGTGTTGGCAGTTTGAATTTCCGTACTTGATGGTTTACTATTAACAAAAAAGCTTGTAATTAATATTGGATACCTAAACTTTAAAAAAAATTTATCGAACAGATAACATATTTCATAAACAATACTTGCTTCTAATAAAAATATTCCAACATTTACAAAAGCTTTTAACCAAAAGCTTACCTCAATTCCTAATATTGATACCACAAAATAATTTAAAATCCAACAAAAAACAATAAAGTTTAAGTAATTTGTTGCTCTATGAGAGCTTAATTGAATTTCTCCATTTAAAACTTTATTACCAGCAGAGTTAAATTTATAGAGTTTTCTCATTGATGAAAAAGAATACAAAAAAGCTAGTAACAACACAAACATTGCAACTTTAACTAATGCAATCACCAATTTTTTTACAAATATGGACAAACTTGCCCCTGCAATGTAATACCCCAAATGAGTTGGAATGATACCTAAAAATATCACAGATATACATATTGCAAGCAATAAGCTTATTGTGCCAAAAACATAACTTGATTGAATATTTAAACTTTTGGAAACTCTATCATTTAATCTAGGGATTGGTGTATTTTTAATACTTAAATATAACCCCCAAAAAAAATAAAATGTTCCAAAAATTAAATATTCAATTCCTCTTAAAAATGGTATTTTATGGTTTGGAATTGGAGAATATTTAGTTTTAAAACTTTGTAAAAAAATAGAACCATTTGTTCTCACCATACATAAAACAGCATTGTTTCCAACGAAACAAAGATTTCCGTTAAAGCTTGGATAAATAAAAGATTTCATATACGAATTATTGTCTATTATTCTACTTTTTAAACTACACTATTTTATAATAATACTTGTATTAATAGTTTTTTTATGATAAAATTCCTTAAAAGGAGAAAATATGAAAGTAAAAAGTGGATTTTTAATGTATTTATTCATATTTTTAGGACTTATATTGGGTGCGTTCTTAATTATGGTATGCATAATGATGTTTATTCCTGGGACAAGTATATTTGGATTAGAATGGGTAAGCAATAATACACAATACACATACACCACTTATGAAAATGATTTTAAAGAGATATCTAATTATGACACTGTAATTATAAATGCAATTTCAAAAGATCCCAAAGGTAATACAATTGAAAATGGTTACTTTGACATTGAAATAAAGAAAGGATATCGAGATGCAACATCTTCAAATTTAGTTGTTACAAACAAATTATATGGTCTTGCAAAAACATCTGATATAACCAACTTTGATATAAGTATTGAAGAACAAACACCAAATGGACAAAATCAACTAGTGATAAATATTCAACAAGTCAACACTTGGCTTGCAAATACATCTAGTTGTATTGCAGTTTTAACCATTCCGGCAGAACAAAACATAAGCAATGTAAACTTTATTGTAAATACAAAAAGTGGAACAATTGATTTTGGTGGAAATGTTAATAGAGATAACGAACCCGTTGCTTTAAATGTTAAAAGTTTGACAGCAAAAAGCGAAAGTGGTGCTATTTTGGTTAAAGATTTAACAACTGCCCCAAGCTTTATAGACTTTTCAACAACAAGCGGAAACATTCAATTCTCTTCTAATAGTTTTAAAGCCGAAACAATGTCTTTAAAAACAGAAAGTGGTAAAATAACATTGCCAAACACTTTAATAGATACACAAGCTCTAACTTTAAGCACAAACACAGGAACAATTACAGGTGGAAATGTAAACGGAAACTTAACTTTAGACACTCAAATTGGAATTGTTAGACTTGGAAATGTTTATGGAAACTTAAATGGAACGGAAAAAATTGATGGAACAGACATTAAAGTTTCAAATATAAGAGGAGAATTGTTAATACCTTCTGCAAAGAATTTAATATTAACAGCAAAAAATGTTGATGGAAACATCAATATAAATTCAGATAAAGCTGTAATAAATATTGGTGAAGAAAAAGTGGGTGTAAAATCAAGTGCTATTATAAGTGTAAAATCTGGGTCAATAAATCTTTTTGTTGAGAGGAGAAATAATAACGAACTTAACATCACAACAGAAAGTGCAAAAGTTAAAGCAATTTTTGAAACATTTACTGCTAACAGAACAATAACAACTGTAAACGGTCAAATAGAAATTGTTTTAAATCAAAATGCTTCCCTTGATTTGATTGCAGAAACACATTCAGATACAAATTTAAGTTGGGAAGAAGAAAAAATAAATAATGAAATTTCATTAAAACTAATTCGTGGACAGGGTATTTACAATAATTCAATTTTGAAATTGAAATCAAACAATGGCAGAATTGATGTAACCAGAAAGGTTGATGTTTCTTTTAATTAATTTAAAAGCGTTAAAAGCGTTGAGTGTATTTGAAGCACCAACGCTTTTATTATTTTAATTTCATCTTTGCTTTTCCCCTTAGCTAATTCCATTGCTATTGCCGTTCCAATTACTGCAATTTCTTCTGGACTAAAATTACTCATATACTATTTTATGTATTTATTGAATAAAATTGTTTTGTAACACTTGATTTTTTTTTGAATATGCGTTAGACTATGAGAAGTAAATAAGTTTGTAATAGCTTGCACGCAAGCGTTTTAAATATTTTTTAAAGGGAAACATATTTTATATGATGTTCAAAAACTCAGTTAAGCTACTAATGGCTAACTTTGCAACAGTTTGGAAACTACTTTTATATAAACTAATAGTACTTGGCATTGCCACAGGTCTATTCTTTATTGGTTTTTCTTATATTTCTGGTACAGAAAGTTTTATAAATCTTTGGGATAGTGTACTTTCATTTTTGTTTTCTTTTAATGTAGGCGCAAGCATATTAGAACTATTACAATCTTTACTTAATATCTTTCAAGTTTTTTTTGCTTTCTGCATAGACATAGCAATAAACAATACGGGTATTTTTATTCTGTATTTCTTTAATTTTGTTATTCTTACACCATTTTTATGGAATTTATCCAATATTGCAATAGGAGAAACTCTTTATGGTTATATGGCAAGTTTAACTAAATATTCCTTTGTTGGTTCTATGATAAGAAAGCTCGGAACAGCTTGCCTTTATTCCCTTCTTAAACTTGCAATTATGCTTCCTATAAACATCTTGATAATTTCAGGTTTTTATGGAATATTGACACTTGTTACATTTGGTGGAGTTGTTGCAATTTTGGTTCCATTTTTAATGTTTATTTATTTAATTGCTTTGGTTGGGCTGAAAATTACATTGTTCTCAGGTTGGATGCCTGCCACCATTGTGTACAACTGTAATGTTATAAGGGGTTTAAAGCTTGGTTTTAAAGCTGTTTTTAGAAGATTTTTTAAAGTATTTTCAACTTCAATAATCATTGTAGCAGTGATTCTTTCAATTAATTTAATTTTTGGAAGTTTTTCCTTTATTATTACCATACCAGCTGGTTCGGCAATAATATTAATTTTCCAAATGGTAATGTTCTTTGGAAGTCAAGGAATGCGTTATTATGTTGATTTAGATACTATATTATCACCCAAAAAACTTGAACAAACCGACAAATTAAAAAAGATAAAAGATATTATTTAATTGAATTAAAAAACTATTAAAATATTTTACGCCATAATGGTTTTATGGCATATTGTTTTATGTAAAAAGGAGATTTAAAATGAATAATGACGAACTAAATGTCGAAACAAAAGAATTAAAAACAAACGCAAAAAACAAAGTTTTGAAAACAAAAAAAGCAAATAAGCTAGATGTAAACAGTGAAATTGTACAGGTTAAAGAAAGCAAAGGAAAAAAAGTTAAAATTACATTTCTTGGTGGAGTTGGAGAAATTGGTAAAAATATGACTGCATTTGAAACAGACAACGAAATGATTGTAGTTGATGCAGGCTTGACATTTCCCGGAGACGAATTGCCAGGAGTTGATGTTGTAGTTCCAGATGTTTCCTACCTTGTTGCCAACAAGAAAAAATTAAAAGCAATAATTTTAACACACGGTCACGAAGATCATATTGGTGGACTTCCATTTGTTCTTTCCGAAGTTAATGTCCCAATTTATGGTTCTAGGCTTACACTTGCTTTGGTGGAGAACAAGTTAAGAGAATATCCAAAAATAAAAGCAAAAATGGTAACTGTTAAACCTAAAAATGTTTTAAGGCTTGGTGATTTTACAATAGAATTTATTAAAGTTAGTCATTCAATTGCTGGAAGTTTAGCTCTTTGCATTGGAACTCCTGCTGGCAATATAATACACACAGGTGATTTTAAAATTGACTTTCAGCCAATAGATGGCGAAATGACTGACCTTATAAGATTTGGAGAATTGGGCAAAAGAGGTGTTTCACTCCTGATGTGTGAAAGCACTAATGTTTGCAGAAAAGGTTACTCAATGAGTGAATCCACCGTTGGTAAAGAGCTTGAAAACATATTCAAAGCTCATCCTGACAACAGGTTGATTGTTGCTACATTCGCTTCTAACATTCACAGATTACAACAAATTATGAATTTGGCAGAAAAATATAAGAGAAAAATAGCTTTCACAGGAAGAAGTATGATTAATGTTTCCGAAGTTGCATTAAAAATTGGAGAGCTTTTCTTTGATAGAAATAACATTATAGATATAGATAAAATTGACAAGTATGCAGATAAAGAACTCTTAATTTTAACAACAGGAAGTCAGGGTGAACCAATGAGCGCTTTAACAAGAATGGCTGCTGGAGAATTTAACAAAGTTCAAATTGGAGAGAATGACTGCATAATAATATCTGCTTCCCCCATTCCAGGCAACGAAAAAAGTGTATATAATGTTATTAACCATTTATTTAAAAAAGGTGCTGATGTTATATATGATGAGCTTGCCGATGTACACGTTTCTGGTCACGCCTGCCAAGAGGAAATTAAAACTATACACTCTTTAACTAAACCTAAGTTCTTTATGCCAATACACGGTGAATATCGTCATTTAAAACAACATAAGGAACTTGCAATGAGTTTAGGAATGAATGCAAGAGATATAATTTTACCAGACCTTGGAATGCAAGTTGAATTAACACCAAATTACATCAAGCAACTTGGCTTTACAAAAGCAGGTGTAAAACTTGTTGACGGTATTGGAGTTGGCGACCTTGAAAGTAATGTTCTTAGAGAACGCAAACAGCTTTCAGAAGATGGCTTTGCAATTGCTGTAATCAATGTATCAGGAACTTCAGGCGATGTTATTGGAGATCCTTTTGTAATTACAAGAGGCGTTGTATATAATGATGAAGCAGATAGTTTTGTTTCTGACTTAAAAACAAATTTAATAGCATTTATGAAAAATCTTGATGTTCAAGGAACAGAACCAAGTCTACTTAAAAACGAAGTTAGAAAATATATGTCAAATTTTATATTTAAAAGAACTAAAAGACGCCCAATGACATTAGCAATAGTTCTTGTGGATTAATATGGAAACATTGAAAAAATTGAGAATTTATGCAAAAGATAATTTTATTCCAATATTGCAAGAACAAACAGAAGATGTTTTAATTAAAACTTTAAAAGTGGTAAATCCTAAAAATGTTTTAGAAATTGGAACTGCAATTGGGTACTCTGGAAGCATAATTGTTCAAAATTCTAATGCGCACTTAACCACAATAGAGCTTGATAAAAATAGATATGAATTTGCAAAAACAACATTTAAAAATTTTAATATCTCTTCAAATGTTACTCAAATTTTAGGTGATGCAAATGAAATTATTGTAAATCTTCAAGAAAAATTTGATTTTATTTTTCTTGATGGACCAAAAGGGCAATATTTAAAACAACTTCCCATTTTATATAATCTACTTAACGAAAATGGTGTGTTATTTGCAGATAATATCTATTATCACGGTTGGGTTAATAATAATGAATACCCAAAACATAAACATAGAACAGCAATATTAAGATTAAGAAAGTTTATAGAAGAAAGTAAAAATATTTTTAAAGATTGTCAATTCCTTAATGATGGTGATGGAATTATGATTGCAAAAAAATAAACAGCTTACTTGGAACCCCCTTTTAGCTGTTTATTTTTTTACTTGCCACTATTCATTATCAAAATTTTCATCATTGTTAGTGTCTGTAACTTCTGTATTTTCTTTTAATTCATCAACTTGCACAGCATTATCTGTTATTTGTTTATCATCATCTTCATTTTGTTCTTCTTCGTGTTCCGTCACTGCAAAAGCAACAAGCTTTGCATTGTCTCTGAGTTTCATCACCCTTACTCCCTGACTAACACGACCGATAATACTAATATCCTTAACAGGAGTTCTTATAACTATTCCACTATCTGCAATAAGCATTAAGTCGTCATTTTCACAAGCTTGAACAAGTCCAACAAGATTACCTGTTTTTTCATTGAAAATACCTGCTTTTACACCCTTTGCGCCACGAGATGTCAACCTATATTCGCTTGCAGGTGTTCTTTTACCATAACCATTTTCTGAAATTGTAACAACCATACTATCAGGTTTTACAATTGCCATACTAACAACATTTTCTCCTTCATCTAGGGTCATACTTTTAACACCTAAACTATCTCTACCAACTTCTCTGACATCTTTAACACTAAATCTTGCACATTTACCACTTGTTGAAGCTATTAAAACTTCTTCTTCACCACTTATATAGCTTACCCCTATAAGTTCATCTCCTTCATTAAGTTTTATTGCAATTTTCCCAGACTTCCTTATATTTTCATATTCAGACAATTTTGTCTTCTTTATAAGTCCTTTTTTGGTTGCCATTATTAATGAACCCTGTCCTTCCTTATCCTTTGGCATTGGAACAATTTCAGAAATCTTTTCATCTTGTGATACTTGTAATAAATTTATCATTGCTCTACCCTTTGCCTGTCTTGAAGATTCAGGAACTTCATATGCCTTTATGCTATAAACTTTTCCTAAGTTGGATAACATTAACAAATCCGAATGTGAACTTGTAATATATACCTTTTCAACAAAATCTTCATCTTTCGTTTTATGAGCCGTAATTCCAACTCCACCACGACGCTGAGCTTTATATTCACTTGCACTCATTCTTTTAATATAACCTTGATGGGTCATAGAAATTACAACATCTTCTTCTTCTATTAAGTCAGCTATATCAATTCCACCTAAGTCCAAACTAATTTCTGTTCTTCTTGGTGTACCATATTTCTGCTTAACCTCTTCAAGTTCTCCCCTAATTATTTGTAGTATTTTTTGTGGGCTTTGCAAAATACTATTAAGCTCTGCAATCAAGCTTTCAATCTCTTTAAGTTCTTCATTAAGTTTTTCAACTTCCAAGCTTGTAAGTCTGGATAGCTTCATTTCAAGAATTGCATTTGCTTGTTTTTCAGAAAGTTCAAAATTTTCCATCAGCTTTTGCATAGCTTCTTGTTTATCTAACGAGTTTTTAATAATCTTGATTACTTCGTCAATATTAGCAAGCGCTATAACCAAGCCTTTTAAAATGTGTGCTCTTTCTTCTGCCTTTCCTAAATCAAACTTCGTTTTTCTTATCAAAACATCTTTTTGATGTTCCAAATAATAATACAAAATTTCTTTAAGATTTAAAATTCTTGGTTCTTTTCCGACCAAAGCTAACATTATAATTCCACTACTTACTTGAAGTTGAGTGTGTTTGTAAAGCATATTCAAAACAACTTGAGCATTAGCATCTTTCTTCACATCAACCACAACTCTCATACCATCACGGTCAGATTCTTCCTTGATATCAGAAATACCTTCAAGCCTTTTATTTTTAACAAGTTCTGCCATCTGCATTATAAATCTTGCCTTGTTAACTTGATAAGGAAGCTCTGTTATGATGATTCTTTGTCTGTTTCCTTCTTCTACAATTTCTGCTCTGCCTCTTACAACAATTCCACCTTTACCTGTCCTATATGCGTGTTTAACTGCCGTTCTTCCCATAACTATACCACCCGTTGGATAGTCTGGTGCAGGTATGATTTTAATCAAATCATCAATATCAATATCTGGGTTATCAATTAGAGCTTGGACACCGTTAATAACTTCAATTAGGTTATGTGGTGGAATATTTGTTGCCATACCAACAGCAATTCCATCTGCCCCGTTTACAAGAAGATTTGGGAATTTTGCTGGTAAAACTCTTGGTTGCATTAAAGTTTCATCAAAGTTTGGATAGAAATCAACTGTATCTTTATCAATATCTTTTAACATTTCAGAAGCTATTGGTGAAAGTCTTGCCTCCGTATAACGCTGAGCAGCAGGACTATCGCCATCAACAGAACCAAAATTTCCGTGACCATCAACAAGTGGTTCACGAATTGAAAAGTCCTGAGCAAGCCTTACCAAAGCGTCATAGACAGAACTATCACCGTGAGGGTGATATTTACCCATAACTTCACCAACAATTCTTGCGCATTTTTTATAAGGTTTGTCAGAAAAGTTATTCAATTCTCCCATTGAAAACAGTATTCTTCTATGAACAGGCTTTAAGCCATCACGAACATCAGGTATTGCTCTTGATACATTTACAGCCATAGCATAAGAAATAAAAGATTTTTTCAACTCATCTTCCACTTCAATCTTTTTTACTGTTGTGTCTTTAAAAATTTCTTCTAAACTTTTTTTGTCTTTTTCCATACTACACCTTTTTTAAAGTTCTTTCAATTTTCGCTTTTCTTATTGTATTGATTAAATCGCTATCAAACAAAATTTCAAGTTGTTCAACACAATTTAAAACATCGGCAATTTCTTCGTTTATATTTGGTAAAACATCTTCAACGCTTTTTTCATTAAAATTTTTATATCTTAAATATTTACACAGTTCTTTTGTAAGCTCACTCATTTCTTCAATTGCCATCATAATTTGAGCATCTTCACCCCAAACATCTAAAAACTTTTTATATGCTTGTTCAAACTCCTTATTCATATATCCCCCTATACATCAAGTTCTTCAACAAGTGTTGCATTGTTTTGAATAAATTGTCTTCTTAGTTCAGGATCTTCACCCATAAGTTGATTAAATACAGCGTCTGCTTCAATTGCATCTTTCATTGTTACTTGAAGAAGCACTCTATTTTCTGGATTCATTGTTGTTTCCCAAAGTTGACTCGCCGTCATTTCTCCAAGGCCTTTATATCTTTGAAGTGTTATACCCTTTCTACCAAATTCATTTAAGTTTGCTTCCAACTCCTCATCAGAATAAAAATACAATTCATCTTTACCCCTAGTTAGCTTATATAATGGTGGTTGTGCTACATAAACGTGTCCTTTTTCAATAAGTGGACGCATAAAACGAAAGAAGAAAGTTAATAAAAGTATTCTAATATGGGAACCGTCAACATCGGCATCAGTCATACAAATAATTTTATTGTAACGAAGTTTTTCTTCATTAAAATCATCGTGAATTCCAGCTCCAAAAGCTGTTATCATAGCTTTAATTTCGGCATTTTCTAAAATTTTGTTTAATCTTGCTTTTTCCACATTCAAAATTTTACCACGAAGTGGAAGAATTGCTTGAAATCTTCTATCTCTACCCTGTTTTGCTGTTCCACCAGCAGAATCTCCCTCTACCAAATAAATTTCACAATGTGTGGGGTCTTTTTCAGAGCAATCTGCAAGTTTGCCGGGAAGAGTTGTACTTTCAAGCACTCCCTTTCTTCTTGTTAAATCTCTTGCATTTCTAGCTGCATCTCTTGCTCTTTGAGCTGTAATACATTTTAAAACAAGTTCTCTTGCTTCCTTTGGATGTTCTTCTAAAAAGTCACCAAATCCTTCTAAAACGGCCTTTTCAGTGATTACTCTCATTTCGCTGTTTCCAAGTTTTGTCTTAGTTTGACCTTCAAACTGTGGATTCATAAGTTTAACACTTATAATTGCCGTTATGCCTTCACGACAATCATCCCCTGATAGCTTTTCACTTTCCTTAATAATCTTATTTTTTTGTGCGTAATCATTAATTGCTTTTGTAAGAGCATTTTTAAAGCCTACAAGGTGTGTTCCACCCTCTTCTGTATTGATATTGTTCGCATAAGAATGAATTTGTTCATTATAGCCATCATTATATTGAAAAGCAACTTCAACTTCATTTGTTGCATTAAATTTATTAAAATAAATTGGATTTGAAAACAATGTTTCTTTATTTTTATTTAAATAATCAACAAATTCTATTATTCCACCTTTGAATTCAAATTTTTCAAATTTTGCTGGTTCCGTTCTTTTATCTTCAAGTGTAATAACAAGTCCTTTGTTTAAAAAGGCTATTTCACGAAAACGATTTCTCATTAAATCGTAATCAAACTCAACTGTTTCAAAAATTTCATCATCTGGCAAAAATGTCACTGTTGTACCACGCTTATCTACTTTTTCAAGCTTTCTTAAAGGTTCAACAGCAACACCTCTTCTAAATTCAATAAAATGATGGTAGTCGTTTTGATAAACATCAACCTTTAACCATTTTGAAAGTGCATTAACGCAAGATACTCCCACACCGTGAAGTCCACCAGAAATTTTGTACCCTTCGCCACCAAACTTGCCACCTGCGTGAAGTTTTGTTAAAACAACTTCAACTGCACTCTTACCTTCTGATGCAATAACACCTGTAGGAATACCACGACCATTATCAGCAACACTACAAGAACCATCTGCATTTAAAGTTATATCAATTTGAGTACAATATCCAGCAAGAGCTTCATCAATACTATTGTCAACAACTTCAATAACACAGTGCATAAGTCCACGCTCATCAGTTGAACCAATATACATCCCCGGACGCTTCCTAACAGGTTCCAATCCTTGCAAAATTTGAATATCATTTTCGTCATACTTTTTACTTTTAGTTAGATCTAATTCGTCCATAACAACTTCCTTTTAAAAAACAACTTACCATACTTCCAAAAAGGATTTTAATGGCTCATTTTTAGCATATATATTATAATATACTTTAATAGAAATGTAAAGAAAAAAGTAAAATAAAAAGTGATTAAAAATGTAAATAATACTTGCAAATCGTAAAACATTGTGTTAGAATTTAGCAGTCTTTAAAAAATTAAAGCACTTCTTGTTTTCGAAAGAAAACCTAAATTAGACCAAAAGGAGGATTTAAGATGAATAAGTATGAACTTTTATACATCATTTCAGCAGATTTAGCAGAAGATAAGCGTGAAGCTTTAATCGAAAAATTTAAAGCATATGTTGAAAATAAAAATGGTGTTGTTGAAGGGATTGACAGATGGGGAATTAAAAAATTTGCTTATCCTATCAATTTTAAAAACGAAGGTTTTTATGTGTTAATGAACTTTTCAGCACAACCAGAAGTTGTTAATGAAATGAATAACCTTATGAACATAACAGACAACATAGTTCGTCAAATGTTTGTAGCAAAATAATAGGAGAAATTATGAATAAAGTTATTTTAGTTGGGAATCTAACAAAGGACCCAGAACTTGCAACAACAAATAGTGGTGTTTCTGTTTGCAGATTTGTTTTAGCTGTTGGTAGAAGATATCAAAATGCTGACGGAGAAAGAGAAACAGACTTTATTAATATTGTTGTGTGGAGAGGTCAAGCAGAAAACTGTCATAAGTACTTGAAAAAAGGCAGTAAATGTGGTGTTGTTGGAGTTCTTCAAACTAGAAGTTATGACGCCCAAGATGGCTCAAAAAGATATATTACAGAAGTTATAGCTGATGAAGTAGAATTTTTGAACACAAAAGCTTCTGGGGACTCAGCTGACTATAAGGAATCAAACACGAAGAGAGCTGATGTAGCCGACCTTGAACCAGTTGACGACGACAGCTTACCATTCTAAAAGGAGAATAAAATGACAGAAGTTGTAAAAGAAGAAAAGGCTAAGAAATTTAAACGCCCTTCAAAGAAAAAAGTATGCGCTTTTTTTACAGATAAATCTTCTGCAATAGATTATAAAGATGTTGCAAAATTAAGAAGATATATAACTGAAAAAGGCAAAATTCTTCCAAGACGCCAAACAGGTACTTGTTCAACTCACCAAAGAGAACTTGCAATTGCAATTAAAAGAGCAAGAATAATGGCATTACTTCCATTTAAGGGGGAATAAAACTCATAACACAGCTTGTACATTAGCTGTGTTTTTTATAAAAAAAGGACAAAAGTTTAAGCTTTTGTCCTTTTTAATTATTTATTATCGTCATTATTTTCTGTTGTTTGAACAGAATCTTGAACATTGTCAATAGATGGATTATCTGATTGAGATGTTTCAGTATTATCTAATTGTGAAAGTGTTATACCTAAAGCATTATTTAATTCTGCTTGTTGACGTTGCAATTTTAAATTTTCTTCCAAAATTTGCTCATTAAGTCTTTTTATTTCATCTAAACTGTCCTGAGTTTTTCTTGGTCTACCACGTTTTTTAGCTTGCTTTGGTGATTGCTCTGATTCAGACTGTACTTTTTTTGGTCTTCCACGCTTCTTTGGTTCTACTGTTTCAGAACTTTCAGTTTCAACTTTTCTTGGTCTACCACGCTTTGCAGGAGTGGTTTCTTCTGTAACATTTTTCTTTGGACGACCAACTTTTCTTGATGTTGACGAATTTTTTGCTGGTCTACCAACCTTATTTTCTGATGTCGCATCCTTTTTAGGTCTACCTACTTTATTTTTTACTTTACCTTCTTCTTGTTGCTCTTCAACTTTTCTAGGTCTACCTCTACCCTTCTTTGGTTTTTGATCTTCTTCGGTTTGAACTTTTCTTGGTCTTCCACGTTTTTTAGTCACATTTTCAGTTTCATTTGCACCTTCATCTTGAACCTTTTTAGGTCTGCCTCGTCTTTTAGGTTGAGTTTCATCAACCTTCTCTGTTGCTTCCTTCCTAGGTCTACCACGTTTCTTTGGTTCTACCACATCAACATTTTCAGTTTCAACTTTTCTTGGTCTACCACGTTTCTTAACTTCTTTATGTTCTTCATTTTCTTGTTCATTTTCTTGAACAGATTCGTCAATTTCATTGCTTTCAGAAGATTCTTCAACTACATTTTCTTGATCGGTTATCCCTTCAAGCTGATTCTCCTCATCGCTCAGATTTTCCACAGGTTGTTGTTCTATATTTTCTTCTTGTACAACATTATTTTCATTGTTTTCAGGTGGGAAATAATTACCATCTTTATCATAAACACCACCAAACTCATCGTGATAATTGCCATCTGGGTCGTAATATGTACCATTTGCGTATCTATAATAACCTTGGTCATCATAATAGCCACCATACTCGTCATATACAGGTTCTTCGTTAGCTTGCTCTGATTGTTGAGCAGAATCTACCTGTTGAGCCACATCATCATCTTGTTGAGTTTCTGCTGTTTCGCTTTTACTATCCTTTTTGCCAACTTTAACCTTTTTAGCCTCTTCTCTTAAAGCTTCATTAAAGTATTCGTATTCACCATTAGATACACCTGCATTGTCAAGAGCTTTCCTAAGATCTGCAATTTCCTTTTTTTGTGCTTCTATTGTGAAATTTGCCTGTTGCAATTCTTCGGATATACCATCTTTTAATTGGATGATAGCTTGTTTTTCTCCATTAACTTTATCTTCAATAGATTTGTCAATTTGGTCATAAACTTTCTTAGAGAATGTTTCATATTCAGCCTTCATAGCTTCTTCAACAAACTTTCTTCTCTCTTCAAGTTCTGCCCTTTTGTTTGATATTTCAGTTTGGAGTGCTTGTACTTCATTGTTAAATCTTACAGTTGAATCATCAAAATCTCTTTCCAACTGCTCTTGCTTCTTGATTTCATCTTGCTGTTGTTTTTTGATGTAGTTTCCTTCAATACGGTTTGTTGATTCTTCCTGTTGCTTTCTTAACCTATCAACATTTTCCTTACTTGCTTGAAGTTTTCTCTGATAATCTTTTTGTGTATTTTCATAGTTTCTTTTCAAACTTTCAACTTCACTTTCAAACTGTTGAATTTCTCCTAGGGTTCTTTGTCTGAAATTCAAATATGTTTCAGTTTCCTTCATAGCTCTATCAAGAACTAAGCTTCCATCAATTCCCATACTTGAAAAATCAAAAACTTCGTGTTCAACTGCATTAAGTCTTGCCTTTTCAAGTTCTTCTTGTTCTTGCCTTGCTCTCTTTTCCAAATATTCATTAAGAACAGAAATTCCCTTTTTAATTTCTTTCCTTGTGAAAAGAACTTCAAAGTCAACATATTCAGGCATTGTTGTTACAGCTTTATCCATCTTTCTATCAAAATAATGAAAATACAAATAAAACTTACTTATATTTCTATCTTGCCTTGCCCTTAATAGCATTATAAAAATTACATTGATAATGAAAATTATTGATGGTATAACAAGAACTTGTGCAAATTCAAGAGCAGAAAAAGCTGATGATGAAACATAAGCTAAACCAATCACAAACGACACTGCCATTATCGCATAATTGATTGCCCCCAAATTCTTTATATTTGAAGAAAATGAACTTGTTCTTAAAGGCTTTTCAATAATATTATATGGAGACATATAAAAACTTGGATCTTTTTCTCTATATAACATATATTGATGCCAATGGTATCTTAATAACTTTGGTGTCTTTTTCATCAAATTATTAAATTCAATCAAATTATTTTGGTCAATAAATTGATTTGTGTTTAACCACCTATTAAGTTTATATAAAATTCTTTCCATTCTCATTTCATAACTAAAACTTGACTTAATTATGAAAAATACAATCATAAGAAGTTCAAAGCCAACTGCCAAATAAAACAAAATGTCCCAAGTGATAGTCCCAGCCAAACCTGTCAAGAACTTTCTTATTTCCAAAACTATATCTGCCAACCCTGACATATTTCCCCCTTTTATTACAAAAAGATTTAAAATCAATGTTAGTATAACACACAAAATTATTTTTAACTAATATTTTTTGACAATTTTTTAATATTTTTTAATTATTTTTTTAATATTTTTTTATTCATTTATTTTTATTAATTCAAACTTATTAAAATTATATAAATATAATTCATCAATCTTTATTTTAAATGCTTTTTCTACAGCCTTTTTATAAAGCAAAAGTTGAGTTTTATATTTTTTTACAAGTTTTTCATTATCTAATATTGAGGTCAATTTATAATCTACAATAATATTTTTTGCCCCCAAGCTTAAAAGATCTATTACCCCTTGAACAAGTATTTTTTCTTCACTACCATTTTTTATTATTTCATTTTGATTAACATACATCATAAATCCCTGCTCTTTAAAAATGTTGTGGGAACCCGTTTTATTTAAAATATCTTTTATTATTTGATAAGCTTTTAATATTTTATTTTTATCAATTTTTTCTGGTATTTCAATGTTTAATGACTTTTCATTAAAATCAATTTGTTGCATTAAATTATGATATTCCGTTCCTATTGTTGAAAAATCTTCTTTCAAGTGCTCATTTATGTAAAAATACTTTGGGGAAATGTTTTGACTATAACCTCTTTCTTCATCAACCAACCTACTAACAGAATTTTTTAAGGCAATACTTGTCTCTTTTTCAAATGGATATTTAAAGTTAAAATATCGTTTTAGTATTTCTTTTACTTTTTCATCACTTTTCAAAGATTTATTTTGAATTGAGTTTAAATTAAAATTGATTGATTCATAAATGTTTATATTAAAAATTTCATTTTTAATTGATAAGTTTTCATTTATATTTTTAATATGGTTGCCACTTAGACTTCCAACAACAAGATCTAAAAAAGATTTTTGTTTAAAAACATCGTAATCGTTACTTATTTTTTTAAAATCACCAGCAGATGAGCCAACAATAAATAAATGGTTTTTTGCCCTTGTCAAAGCCACATATAAAATTCTCAACTTTTCAGCAAATTCATTCTTTTTTTGAAGCCCTTTTAAAATGTCATAAACAAGTGAAGGTTTGTCGTCAGGCATTTCTTTTATTCCAATACCTAATTTTTCATTAAGAACAATGCTATTATTTGTAGCATTTTTTGTTAAATCTGCCCCAGAATTAACAAGAAATACTACAGGATATTCTAATCCTTTGCTTGAATGTATAGTTGTTACACTTACGCTATTGCTTCCATAAGTATAGGCAGGTGCAATAACCAAATTCTTTTCTGCAAAGTCCAAAAAGCCAACAAGATCATAATTATATCCATTTTTTAAGAAGTCGTTTACAAACTTTGTTATGTTATTTCTATCTTTAATTTTAAATCTTTGTATAAATTTTGTTTTATTAATAATGTTAGTAAGCGCTACATAAATACCATAAGAAGAAATTTCAAAATTAAAATCTTCATACAATTTCAAAAAATCTTTTATTTTTTGTTGCAATTTGTCATCAAAATTGTATTTTATCATTTTTTCATAAAGAGTATTTCCGTCAATTTCAGCAATTTCAGAAAGCTCGTTTAAATTTACATCACCAAATTCCCTAATTGATGATGCAAGTGAAACATCGTCATAGACATTAACAGCCAAATTTAATAAATTTAAAATTATTTTAACTATATTATTTGAATATAAATACTCTCTTGAATTTGCTTGCACAGGAATACCAAATCGAGAAATTGTCGAACAAAACTTGTCTAAGTACTTGCCTCTTGCATTCAACAAAATTGTAATGTCCTTAAAATCTATTTTCCTAATGTTTTTGTTATCATAAATTTCTTGTCCAACCAACTCAGAAATTTTTTCAGCTACAATTCTAGCCTCAGACTCAGCAACAGCTTCTTCTTGACTTTCAATTTGAACATCTTTCACACTATAAACACTTGGTGCAACAATGTCTGCCTTATCTTCCTTTCTTTTAATTATTTCAATATTTACTGCTGGAAAAGTGTTAGAAACATTTTTATATTCAGCTTTCGGATTAAATTTAGATGTGTTTTTGTAATCTATTCCAGAAGTAAGCAAAGTCATTACATTTTCAAAAATTAAATTAACAAAATTTAAAATTTCCGATCTACTTCTAAAATTAGAATTCAAAGCTAAACTTATGCTGTTATTGTCCAATTTAAAACTTTCCTGTATACCCAAAAAAATTTCTGGATTAGCTTGACGAAAAGCATAAATACTTTGTTTAACATCGCCAACCATAAATCTGTTTCTTCCATTTGAAAGTTGACTTAAAATTTTTTCCTGAATCAAGTTTGCATCTTGATATTCATCAACATATATTTGTTTAAATTCCTTTTTTAAAGAATTTAATGTTTTTTCGTCAGAAATAAGTTTTAACATATATTTTTCTAAATCATTAAAATCTAAACAATTTAAGTCTTTTTTATAATTTTCATAAATATTGTTATATTTTTCATAAACATTTAAAACACTTTCTACTATATTTTTACTTTCAGACAAAAGGCTTGAAATATTCTCTTCCGACAATTCTAAATTTTTTAAACTAGTTTTATACACATTTATCTTTTCTCTTAATCTTATAATTTCTTTATAAACAAAATTTTCTTCATCTTTTGCCAATCTTTGAAAAGATATTTGCAAAACTTTATTATAATTGTACAAAAAATCCAGTTTTTTATCTGTTTCACTAAGCATAGAAATAATACCATTTATGTATGAAATATATTTTTCTTGCCCTTTTGCCTCGTCTAAAATTTTATTTGCATCAGATATAAAAGAAGAAATTTTAAAACACAAACTATCATTTAAAAAATTTTGTATCTTTTGCTCATCTTTATACATTGAAAGGGAAACATTTTTTAACCAAACCTCCCCATTTGCCAAAGATGAAACAAATTCATTTATAGTTTTAATAACCTGTTGCAAACTTTTATCCGTTCTATCATTTCCATAAAGTTCCAATAATTTATTGTAACACAAAGGATTCTCTTGATAAAATTGTTGCATTGCCTCTTTTAGTGCCTTTGCTTTTAAGTTTTCAATTTCCAACTCATCAATTAAAGAAAATGAAGGATCAATACCCAAAATATAAAAATACTTTTTTATCTCTTTTTGAAAAAAACTGTGTATTGTAGATATATTTGCAACAGGCAAATCATCTATTTGTGATAATATTTCCGGATTGCTTTCGGCATTTTCATATATTGCATTTAATAACCTTTGCTTCATTTCTTCAGCAGAAGACTTCGTATATGTTAAAACCAAGATGTCTTTAACCCCAATTCCATCTTTTATTATCCCTTTTATGATTTTTCTAATCATTACAGTAGTTTTCCCACTGCCAGCTGATGCAGACACAATCAAATTTTTCCCAAAAGAATTAACAACTTCATCTTGCGCTTCATCTTTAATCATCTTTATCCTCGCTTTCAAAAAAGTCCTTTTTAATTTTATATTGTTTTTTCCTCATTTCATCTTCTTGTGTAATCTTACATATCGCCCCAAACTTACAAAACTTACAAGCTTCTTCTCCGAGTGGACTAGGTTTTATGTTTCCTTGTTCCATTTCCTCTATTGCCTTAACTGTTATACTTTCTGCATATTTTTTCATATTGTTAAAAGTCTGCCAACTTAAAGCAGAACTAGAATACTCAATAATGCCATCTTTTATATTTTCTTTGTTCGTTTTTATTTTTAGTCCTTTAATAATTCTACTTGTTGGATTTTCAAAGGTTAATGTGTTATCAAATGCTTTTAAAATTTCTTCATTGTCAACATAAAAGCCATTAAGCTTTTTATCTTTTTCGTTATTTTTAATTTTTAAATAGAAAACGCCAACAGGAATTAAATTTGTTTCTTTTTCAACAAATTTTAAATATAAAAACAATTGCAATTTTTCACCATAATAAAGTTCTTCAAAATTGCCCAAATCTTTTCCACCGGTTTTATAATCTACAATCCTAAAATAATCTTTATATTTATCAATTCTATCAACCACCCCAACAAGATTATATTGATTGTTTTTGGTATCAATTTGATATTTTATTTTTTTCTCACAAAGATATGGAACAAATGATGAGTTTAAATATGTTTCTGATAAAAACTCCAACAAGCTTTTCATTTCCTTAATAATATTTTCTTTGTTTGGAAGATTTTTTTTCAAATTAAATTTATAAAACTTATCTTCTTTGAAAATTTTTGATATAACTTCATCAAAATTAACATTTTTTACATCAAAAATTACATTTTCTAAAAATTTATGTATAAAATTCCCAATATCAGCAGGTGTGATATCTGATAAAACTTTTTCTTTCAAATTTAATTTATACGAACAAAAATGTTTGAATGGACAGCTTAAATATGTTTCAATCTGAGTAACTTTTAATTTTTTATCTATCAATTTTTTTGTATAAACATCTTCTTTTTTTCCATACTCCATTAAATCTATTAAGGATTTGTTGACAATATCATTAAATCCATCAAATTCAACATCTTGACCATCAATAGATAAGTACGCAAGCTGCAGTGCTTGTTTTGACAATTCTTCTCCTGTCTGTATATATTTATCACTTGACAAGTGTAAACCTTGCCCATTATTCTCAAATATTTTTTGCAAAGATTTTATAACACTTGATGGCAAATTTTGCTTTTCACCATTGTCAAAAAGCGGATAACTCACAAACAATTTTTCATCAAATGCTGACATAATAGACAAAAGCTTAAACTTGTTTCTTCTATTAATCATTTTTATAGTGGGTTCTATACTTTTTCCAATCTCTATCCTTTCAATATCTTTATCCGTTAAAACCCCACAATCAGAAAGGTAGTTTGGCAAATCCGACTCAGTTGCCCCAATTACAAACAAAATTTTATTTTTAGGAATAAAACCAGATGTTGCATCAATCACAACAATATTATCCACAGATGCTGGAACTGTAGAAATTTTTTGAGAAGAAAAAGCTATGTCTAAAATTTTTATAAAATCAGATAATGTTTCATTTACTCCCATTGTTTTTAAATTATCAATAATGGAAATAATTTTATCATAAAGTTGAATATAGATTTTTTCTTGTTTAATTTCATTGTTTTTTGCATAAGCATTTGAAAAATTTATTATTTTTTCTTTAAATTCGTAAATATCAATAATATTTTCTAAAAAATCAATATAATTTTTGCAATTTTTATAAATATTTAATAATTTTGAAAGTTTTTCAAAATTATCTTTAATAAATTTTATATTTGCGTTTATATCATATTTATATATTTGATTAATTAAATCACTTTTATTTTCACATTCACAAAATGGCGACAAAATATAACTAATTAAATCTTCTTTTTTAAAATTATACAAGAACAAATTTAAAATTATAAAAATAAATTTAATTGGAAATAGTTCTTTTAAAACTATATTGTTATCTAAATAATATGAAAAATTTAAACGATTAAATATTTTTTCTATATATGCTGAATATTTATCAAGACCAGCAACTGCTATTTGAATATCCTTATATCTATAACCACAAGTAAGGAGTTCTTTTATTTTTCTTGCAACCATCTTTACTTCTTCTTCCATATCTGATGCTTGCCATAATGCAATGTTGTTAGTGTTATATTTGTCCACTTTATAAGCAAACAGATTTTCCAATATTTGTCTACTTTCTGTTTGCAAAGAACAAGGAATTTCAATTACATTTAATTCTGTATTTAATGCCTTAATTTTATTCCACAAATCATTTTCATAAACATAGGCATTTGCTTGCAAAAAAGGTTGCGTCAAGGCAACAACAACCTCCTTTGCAACTTCATTTAATCTAGTTAAAATTGTCATTCCCTGATTTGTCAATGAGTCAAAACCAACAAAAAGCACTGTGGTGTCTTTTAATTTAATATCACCTAATGCATTATCAAGTTCATTTAAAACTCCTGCCGAATCCAACCTTCCATTTAACAATTTTTCATATTCATTATATATCAAAAATATATCATCAAGTTTTACCTTTAAATTTTCCTCATTAACCTGAAATTTTTCAAACGGACTTATACAAGCAGATTTAAATTGTGAAATTGTATTCTTAATTTGTTCGCAAACACCAAAGTTAACCTCTTTAAAACACTTTAATTCAGCTTGCTTTCTGATTATTGCAAGTCTTATTAAAATTAAAGTTCCCAAATCAGAAACAGATTCCTTTTCTATTCCTTTTTGAGATAAAATTGATTTAGCAAATTTTGCTATACCCATTACCTTTACATTAAAAAGAGATTCCACATTCAAAATTTGAAAAATATTTTTTTCTAAACTTAATGAATATCTATCAGGGGTAATGACGATATATTTATCTGAAAAAGAATTTGGAACAATTTGTTTAATTGCACCAATTTCTGCATCTATAAAATTATTTGATTTTATTATTTTCACAAATACATTTTATCATTTTTTTTCATTTTCGTAAAGTGTATTTTATTTTGCATAAAAAAATATGCAAACAACTTTGTTTACATATCTTAATTTAATTTGATTTTTTAATCTTTTTTTGTTGATCAACCTTTTCTACAAATGCTTTTAAGGAAGATAACTTTTCCCCTTTTATTTTATGTGATAAATCTTTTGCCTTATCACTTCTTAATTTGTTTAATTCTTCTTTAATCAAAAGCTTTTCATTTTTTAATATTTCAAAATTCTTTTTTAGAATTTCTAATTCCTTTTGTTTTCTAACAAGTTCAACCATTACACTTCTTAATGATGCATTTGCATCTTCAAACTCGGCAAAAATTTTATCTTCTGCCTGCTCAATAGCTGATTTTTTTATTAATCTGACAAGACCCATAAAAAGCGAGTTTATTTCAGAGTCAGTAAGCAACTTTTTTTTAGGAGACATTGTCACAACCTTACATTTTTCTTCTTTTTCAACATTTCTATATTTATTTTGTAACCTTAACATTTCTTTGACATTACCATTTGCCAAAGTACAACACGCACTTCTAACAGAATAACCTTTATTCAATAAATCTTTAACCTTTATTGACAACTCTTTGGTTTCTGTATCTGAAAATGTTTTCACTTTTAAAGGATTATGTGAATCTATATTAATATTTAGTGATAATCTTTTTTCTTTATTAAAACTCAATTCTTTAATTGTTTTATAATAATAGTTTCTAACACTATTGGGCTTCCTGTTAAACATATTTGCAAAATAAACAAAAGCTTTTGATAGTGGTAAATTTTTTTGTTTAAACTCTTCAACAATATTAAATAATTCTTTTGTTTCTTTATCATTCCACATCCACATATTTCACCTCTATAAAATTTTAGACACATTTTAGTATGTTTATACAGTAATTTTTTAAGAACTATTTTTATATATTATAAGTATGAAATATTTAATTTTTTCACCTATTCATTCTTTAATTAAAATACAAAATGAAAGTTTTGAAATTGATGAAAACTCATATTTAGAGTTAGACAATCCAGAAGATTTGCTTGTTTATCCTTTAGAAAAACACTATTTGCCAACAATTTTACAATTAAAGAAAGAATCAAACAAAAACACATTTGGAAATTACACCATTTACAAAGTGGAATTTCAAACAGTTCATAGTGGGGAAAACTTTCTAATAAAGAATATAAATGGTAAATTTGCAAGTCTTTCAGGAAAACCATATGTTTTTACAGTATCAGATAACTCTAATTCAAAATCATTTAAAATTTTATACAACATAGAAAATCCTGAAATTATTTCAATTAATGGAGTATTTGCACTGCAAGGGACATTAAATGACAGTGATTATCTATTAATTTATGTAAATGATAGTTTTACAGAAATAATAGGAGAAGTTCAAATAGAAAAAAATAAAATAAGTTCAATAATTAATTGTTTTAACATTGCCAAACACGGAAAAAAATTAGATTTAGAAATTAACACAAATAAAGCAAAAATTATTTCAGATGAACTATTATACTTAAAGAACAAACCACAAATACCAAAACATACAGGTGCAAGAAATTTTGCCTTTTTAGAAGCTGTTATGTGCAAGGATTATAACTTGGCAAGAAATTTTTTGGAAGAAAATTTAAGTAAAAAGCTTTCAGATGACCATTTACAAATGTTTTTCAATGATTTTGATAATATAACAGCAATTTCTAATGATGAATTTATTTTGTTTAAAAAAAACACTCCTGTTGGAGTGTTTAAGTTAAAAAATGTTAATGGCAAAATAGTCGATGTTGTTTAATTTTTTATTCATAATCATCATCAATATCAAATATCTCATTAATCTCGTCAATATCTTTTTGCGTTGGCATATCATCTGTTTGCTCTGAAAAAATCATATCTTCAGAAGGTTGTTGCTCGTCAAAGCTTTCTTCCTTAACCATTGAGTTTCTTTTTGGGGCTTTTTTATCAAGATCCATAAAAGTTGTATATTCTCCATACCACCTTAGTTTTACCACGCCAGGAGAACCATTTCTATGTTTTGCAATGATAACTTCACAAACTCCGGGTTCATCATCATTGACAACATCATTATACATATCAGCTTTATATATAAACATAACAATGTCAGCATCTTGTTCTATTGCACCAGATTCACGAAGATCGGATAGTACAGGTCTATGATCTTTTCTTGTTTCAACTGCACGAGATAATTGAGAAAGCAATATTATTGGCACATCAAGCTCTTTAGCAGCAATTTTTAAATATCTTGTAATTTCACTAATTTCTTGTTGTCTGTTGTCCGTGTTGGTTTTACCACCACTGTTCATAAGTTGAAGATAATCAATCATTATAAGGTCTAACCCCTGTTCCCTTTTTAATCTTCTACACTTTGACAAAATATCACTTGGAGTATTCATACTTGAATCATCAACAAAAATTCCTGCTTCTGCAAGCTGTTTATTTGCTTGCCATAATGCTTTCCATTCATTAGTATCAAGTTTGCCTTTTAATGCCTTTTCCATACTAACACACCCAACAGAACAAAGAGAACGCTGTGCTAGTTGAATTTTTGGCATTTCAAGTGAAAATATTGCACATTTTTTCTTTTGATTTATTGCAACATTATTGACAATATTCATTGCCAAACTAGTTTTACCAACACCAGGTCTTGCTGCAAGTAAAATCAAATCCGAATTGTGCAACCCGTTTAAAATTTCATCTAATGCTGTGAAACCTGTTGGCATTCCGTTTACAAGTGTTGGATCCTTTGCTATCATATCAAATTTGTCTATTACACCTTTTAATGCTCCACCAATATGTTCTAAGGAAGAAATTTCTTCATTTTGTGCAATGTCAAAAATTGTTTTTTCTGCAAAAGAAATTCCGTGCCCTGCATCATCATTATCGTAAGCTGTTTCTATTATTTGTTGCCCTGCATAAATCAACTTTCTTAACAAGGAATCCTTTTTAACAATGTCAACATAATGAGAATAGTTCACAGCACTTGGAACAACATTTGTAAGAGATGTTATGTAATCAATGCCACCAATGTTTTCTAAAATATTTTTGTTTTCCAAAGCTTCTGTAACTGTGACAAAATCAATGGGTACATTTGTTTGATAAAGTGATTGCATTGTATCAAAAATGCTTTGATGTGTTTCGGAATAAAAATCAGCAGGTTTTAGCCTTCCCATAATACTAATTGCACATTCATTATCTATCAATAAACAGCCCAAAACTGCTTGTTCAGCTTCTATGCTGTGTGGCATTATTTTTACATTCATTTTTTTATCTTTCATAAACAACTCCTAGTCCGAATATGGATCTTCCTTTTTTGGCTTTGCCATTTTTTTATCTTGTATTTTTTTATAAACAAATTCTAGTAATAACACACCAAAACCACCAATAACAACAAGCAAAAAGATGTTAAGAAAATTGTTCATATTTAAAAAATATGTAAAACAAAAACTTATAATTGCTAAAAATGGTAATAAAATTAAAAGCCAGATAAATATTCTTTTTACATCTTTTTTATATTGTTTTTTTATTTCTTTTTGCATTTTACACCTTTTTTGTTTTTGATTTTTTCTTTTTAAAACCAAATAAAATTAAAATTATGCTTGTACAAGTTATTATAAGAGAAATTGCAATAATTCCATTTGCACTCATACCATCAGCAGATATAGCACTTTGAGGGACATAATATGTCAATATTTCATTTTCTATTTCAACAGACATACGACAATACCCATCTTCTGTGTTATACCCATCTAAAAGTTTAATCCTCTCACCTTCACTAATAACAATGTCTAATTCATTGTAGTTTTCACCAACTTTTTCATACACATTAACATCTTTGATTATTGTTGCATTTGTATCAAGTTTTACATTATTGGAGTTAATAGCATTGTCTATTACATAAGCTTTTAAAATATAAGCTGAGCCTTCATTGTATGCAATTTCATAAAAACTATAATCATTAACCACAGAACTTAAAACTTCAAAAACCTCTCCGTGCACAACCCTTATTTCTTCTTCGCCAACTTTCATAACATCAGATAAGCTTGGAGAATTATAAAGCCTAGTGCTAACAGCAACAACCCTAATATGTGTTGGATTTTGAAGATTTTCATCAGCAAAAACAGAAAAAGAACTGCCAATGGACATTGACAGCATAATTGCCATTACCAAAACAATTAACTTTTTCATATTCACATTTTATACCAACTTACCAAATAAAGTCAAGATTTTATCAAATATCAAACAAATCTCATATAATTTAATGGAGATTTTTATGTGTGGAATTTTTGGTTATATAGGAAAAAATAATGCAAAAGAAAAACTCATTGAAGGATTAGAAAATTTAGAATATAGGGGTTACGATTCATCAGGAGTTGCAATTGTACAAAATGGTCAAGTACACATTGTTAAAAAAGCTGGCAAAGTATGTGTTTTGAAGGACGAATTAATGGACTCCGATATCAACGGAAACTGTGGCATTGCACATACAAGATGGGCAACACACGGATTGCCAACACAACTTAATGCACATCCACATACTGACAGCAAAAACACACTTTGTTTAGTACATAATGGGATTATTGAAAACTATTTAGAATTAAAAAGTGAATATAACTTGACAACAAAAACACAATCTGACACAGAAATAATTGCTGAATTGATTTCAAAAATTGATGAGAAAAAAAACCTTGACAAAATAAAAAAAGCTTGTAATTTACTGAAAGGTTCTTATGCCCTAGCAGTCATCTTTAAAGATGAACCAGAAACAATTTATTTGGCAAAAAAAGAAAGTCCAATAATGGTTGCCTTAGGAAATGACGGTGTTTATATTTCAAGTGATGCAAATGCTTTTAAAAAATATGCAAATAACTTTTATATTTTAAAAAATAATGAATTTGCAAAAATATCAAATAATAATATTGAATTTTATAATAAAAATAAAAAGATAAACAAAAAAACTAATAATATTGAAAAAACATTTTCTTTTGAAAATAAAAATAAATATTTGATGCAAGATGAAATTATGCAAACTCCTGATGCATTAAAAGAAACTGCTCTTTATTTTGATAATTTTAAAAATATTAAACATTACTTTGATAATGTAGACAAAATATATTTAATTGGTTGTGGAACAGCCTATCACTCTTGCCTTTTAGGAAAAAAATATTTGGAGTTTTTAAACGTTCCAATATTTACAGAAATTGCTAGTGAGTTTAGATATTCAAAAATTAAACCATCAAAAAATTCTCTTTGCATTTTTGTTTCACAAAGTGGAGAAACAGCAGATACTATTGCCTGTGTAAAAAAATGTAAATGTAAAACACTTGCAATTACAAATGTTCCAAATTCATCAATTACTTTTAATTGTAAGAAAACTATACTTATGAAAGCCGGTTGGGAAAGAGCTGTTGCCTCAACCAAAGCCTACTGTTGCCAGCTTCTTGTTTTTTACTTAATAAAATGCTTACTTAAAAACGAAAAACCTAAGTGGAAACAGCTTGTAAGTTCTTGTAGGAAATATTTGAAAAAAAATAATATAAAAGATATTTCAAAAAAAGTTCTGAATTTTGAAAAAATAATGTTTATAGGTAGACAAGAAGACTATGTAACAGCAATGGAATCTTCCTTAAAGCTGAAAGAAATATCATATATAAACTGTATTGCTTGCCCAAGTGGAGAACTTAAACACGGAACTCTTGCTCTTGTGGACGAAAACACACTTGTTATCTTAATATCAACAAAGCATTCTTTACACAACAAAAATTTACTAAGCAAACAAGAAATAGAAGCAAGAATGGGTTGTTGCTTTGTTGCTAGCAACATTGCCGACTCAAAAATTGAACTTCCAAATCTAAGTTCTGACCTATTGCCAATTTTATCAATTTTACCATTTCAACTGCTTGCCTGTGAAGTTTGTATATCAAAGGGTTACAATCCAGACAAACCACGAAATTTATCTAAGTCAGTAACAGTGGAATAGATATGAATTTGCGAAATCAAAACATTAAAAAAACACCAACACAAGCTGGTGTTTTTCATTTAGTTTATTATTCTCCTACTGAGAATGTCATATTTATTGCTTCTGTAATATTGAAACTACTATTCATTCTTGCTAATTGGTAAGATACTAAAATATTTTTTGTTCCATTCTTAGGAATTACCACTGTTCCACTGCAAGTATCTGTCCCCTTTTCAAATCCTGTTTGTGCAGTTGTATCATTATCTACTTGAATTTCTGAACCCCCATCAATTTGCATTTTTGTTGTAAATCTTTGAGATGCCTCTGTATCAAATTTTATACCATCAAGTACAAATGTCAAATCTTTTTCTCCTGTGTTAGTAAC
>CALVZZ010000049.1 GCA_944372715.1 uncultured Clostridia bacterium
TGTTGGCCTTTTGGGCTCGTTTTGCCCTTCGGTCAAAATCTTCGCTTATTGGCCACAAATTTTTATTTAACGGCCAGACGCAAACTCCATTTCATTGGGAGTTTGGCCGTTACTCTCGTGCGAAGAAGTTTCTACGAAGAGTAACTACCCTACTTCAATTTATCGCTATATGGCGTCAAATCTTACCGATTCTTGCTATAAAGCTGGCTGGGGTGGCAGGATTTGAACCTACGCGTGCGAGAGTCAAAGTCTCGTGCCTTACCACTTGGCGACACCCCATTGTTTGGGGAGGGTGATTTTAAGCATTTGTAAACTTCATTGAAATTCACAAATGCATTGGTGGACCTTCTAGGACTCGAACCTAGGACCGACCGGTTATGAGCCGGTTGCTCTAACCAACTGAGCTAAAGGTCCAAAACTGGTCGGGGTGAAGAGACTCGAACTCCCGGCCCCATGGTCCCAAACCACGTGCGCTACCAACTGCGCTACACCCCGCCAGACTTTGCCATTTTATAATATTAATTTTTATGTGTCAAGTATTTTTATGAAATTTTTCAAATTTTTACCAAATTATCATAATTTCTTCATAAAGCTTTTAATACAACATTTTACATCAAGTTACATATATTTACATTTTTATACAATAATTTTTACATTTTATGCCTTTTACATATTGACAAAACCCCTTTTTAGTACTATCATCAATTTAAGGAGAATATTATGTTATCAGAAATTATTTTAAATTTAAAAGCAACAAATTCAACAAAAACTACTTTTATTGAAATTATTTGTAAAGATGAAAACGGAAAAGAAATTGCTATAAAAGACAATATAATTAAAAACTTTTGGCAATTAAGCGACCAAAATATTATTTCAAAAATTCATAAAATGCTTGAACTACCTGTTTCATACAGTACTACATATTCTAACAAATTTTTGATAAGTAAGTTTTTATTGAATGGTGGTAATAACTCTTTTTTAAAGATTTGCCAAGATAAACAAGGTACAATAATAGAATATAGCAATCAAAATGCTTGGGGTGTTCCTGTGAGTGGTGAAATTACTGAATTCGCTAATTTTGATGTTTTAACCACTTTAAACAACTTGTCAATTCCTTGCGCACTTATTAATCAAAGATATTCACAAATTGTATTAAATAATATTTACAATGAAATAAACGAATATCTTGAAAGAAAGTCAAAACAAACTGAAAATTTTATACAAGATATAAATTCCTTATATGGTCTTGAAAATGAATTTATAAAACTTACTCAAACACAACCATCAAAATTAAAACACACTACAAAAAAGCAATTTAAAAAATCAGTTTCAGTTTTAGAACCAATAAAATAGTTTAAAACATATTTTTGTAGACATTATAATTATGGTTTATTTTTCTTACATAAATATTTGTTTGCTCATAAGGTATCTTTATCAAAGTTACTCCGTTTGTTGAATATTCATTGTTTTTAAGCCAAGATTTAACAACACCTTCCCCTGCATTATATGCAGATATTAAGGTGTTTTTTTCTTTAAATTTTAATGATAGATAGTTTAAGTAATAACACCCTATTTTTATATTAACACTTGGATCAAATAACATTTCCTGTTCAAGCTTGATACCAATCTTTTGTGCAACAAAATCTGCTGTTTTAGGCATTATTTGCATCAAACCAATGGCACCTTTTGAAGATACAGCCATTGTTTCAAATCTGCTTTCAGCATTTATAATACTAGCAACCAAAGCTGGATCTAAATTATTGGTAGATGCCTCTTGTAATATAACATCTTTATATTTTAAAGGATATTTATAACCATAATAAGCCTCAACAAAAAAAACACATAAAAAAGCAAATGTTAATAAAAATACAATAATTAAAACTTTTGTTTTCATTTAATATATTATGCCTTTATTTTGTTTTTCTATGAAAAATTTTATTTAAAACATTTGCTATTATTTGCGAGCAACTTTCTACATACTCATCAATATTCTTAGGACATAAAACATCTGTTAATGGAGTTTTTGGATTTTTGTTTATCAACATCAATGGAACACCTATTACAATACAATCTTTGTTTAAAGATCGCTTAGAAATTAATTTATTTTCATTGTTTAACGCACCCCCAGGAATAATGCCTGATGTTGTAATTTGAAAAGATGTAGCAATTCTGTTTTCATTTAAAGTTCCTAAGCTATCAATAATAATAACTACATCTGGAGATATCTTGTCTGTTATCGCTTCTATAATATCAGATGTTTTAATTCCTGTTTTAGTGTATACATCAGGTGTCATTGCAAAAATTTTTTTGGATTTTTCACAAATATTTATATTGATTTTTTTTATAACTTTGTCGCCTAAGGAATCAGAAATTAACGACGGATTTCCCAACCCTACAACAAAAACACTATTTTGCTTCTTATACAACTTCTTTAAACATTTGAGTATAACATTTTCAGTATATTCGCAACATTTATTGTCTAATAAATGCACATATGGTGAATTAATAATATAGTAATGTCCAATTTCTTTATCAAACATTATTGATTGTTTCTTGTTTTTTATTATTAACTTTCCAACTTCTACATTGTATTTATAGTTATTATCTACATTAAAACCATTTTTTAAAAGTTCTTTGTCACATTCATCAAACATATCTGATTTCATAATAATATTATCTATGTAAATAAAAAATATATGCTTTTTTTAAAAAAACAGTTGCAAATTCCCTTAATTTGTGATAAACTCGCCTAGTATAAATTAAAAAAGGAGTAGACTTATGCCAAACATTAAATCAGCAATAAAAAGAGTTGAAGTTATAGAAAGAAATAATGAGCTTAATCGTTCAGTTAAGTCTGAAATAAACACATTTGTAAAAAAATTCAAAAATGCTATTGAAACAAAAAATGTTCAAGAAGCTGAGGAATTATATAAAAAGGTTTGTGGCTTATTAGATACTGCTTCAAAAGAAAGTGTTATACACTCAAATTGTGCAAACAGAAAAAAAGCTCATTTTGCAAAAATGTTAGATGATATGAAAAAATCTGCTTAACCTTTTTTAAATTAAAAATATAGAACGGAAGCTAGTCGCTTTGCGACAAAATTGCTTTGCAATTTTAATTTTGATTTCAAAATTAGCTTCCGTTCTTTTTTATAATCTCATTGGATTTTCACCATTTATTTTTTGCTCACATTTATTATAATACATATATGCAACCTTATCTTCTCTCACCCTTTTTAATACAAGCTGAAAGTTTTCCTTTGCATTGTGGTATTTACCTAAATTATAAAATCTTACCCCCTGCTCAAAAGTCACCTTTATGCTTTCTATTTTTTCTCTAATTTTTTTATCATAAGCATCTAAACATTCAAACAAAGACAAATAGTTTTTATCATCAAGGGTTAAACTTCCAAGATATCTGTAAGAAAGTGGATATTCACTTTTTAAACTATTTAATGTCCTTTTAGAAAAAATTATTTTAGTTTTAAAAAATTTGTTTATATTTTCCATTTTTGAAGCCAAGTTTACTGTATCTGAAATAATTGTAGGACTTTTTCTTTCTTCTTCTCCTATAACGCCAAAAACAACTTCTCCTGTATTTAAACTTATTCCAACATCCATACTGGGAGTTTTAACATTTGATTTGTTTTTTTGTTCAATAGCTTTTACAATTTGAACAGCACATTCAATAGCATTTTCTGCACTAACAAAAACTGCCAAAACACCATCACCTAAATATTTATCTACAAATCCACCATATTTCCTTATTAATGGAGAAACAATTTTTAAATATGAATTTATATAGTTGAAATTTTCTTCCAAACTAAGAGAGGTACTTGTTGCAGTTGAATTTCTAATATCACAAAACATTGTTGTAACTTCTTTTTGAACTTGATTACCAAGTTCTAATTCTAAAATACTGTTTTTGCCTAAAAATTTTAAAAATTGTTTTGGAATAAACTTTTCATACTCAATATTTGTTTTCTTTAATAAATTTTCTTTTTCTTTGTATACATCATTTATTTTGTTAAGACCGTGTTCAATTCCTAGAAACTGTTTGTTGCCTCCAATTTGTATTTCATCTTTAACTCTGCCATCTGATAACCTATAAACAGCTTTCTCAATTTTTTTTATTGGTTTACAAACCAAATTTAATGTTACAAATAATAATATTAAGTAAACAATACCCAAAAAAATTGCCCAAATATAATTTACATTGTTTGTTTGGTTTACATTTAATACCTGTTTCACATAGTCAACTTGTGGACTATTATAAGAATTAATGTTAGTTACAGAATAAATTAAAAACGCAAATACTAATGTCAATGGAACAGTTATGAAAAACAGCATTCTACTAAAATTTTGCGATTTTATAAATTTAAAATATAATATTAATCCACTAATTAATGAAACAAGTAAAAAAATTAATCCAATATATCCAACCGTTGAAAAGTTAAAATTAAAATTATTAACAAAACTTATTCCACTATAAATTTGATTAAATAATAAAATTCCAATTACCGTACTTATTATAAAAACAATTAACCAAACTTTTGTATTTTTTTTCATAATTTTATTTTGTTCAAAAGTTTTTTTAGTATTCTTAGAATATTAAACAATTTACAGAACATAATAAAAACATCTAAGGAGAACAATATGGAACAAAATGAAAATTATGTAAAATTTATAAACTCAATTTTTCAAAATTTGTCAACAGCTTTACAATCTATAGAAGATATGTTACCAAAAGTTGAAGAAGAAGAATTTAAAAAAGAACTTAGCGAACAATATTCCAAATACGATCTTTTAAGTAGAGAGTGTGAAATGGTTGCCAAAAGCGAAAATATAAATTTAAAGGACAATAATTGGTTTGAAAAATTAAAACTATGGAGTTCTATAAACATTGGAACAATGATGGACAAAAGTACAAGGAATATAGCACAAATGTTTTTAATAGGAACTGTAATGGGCATTGTTCAATGTTTAAAGGACATAAAAGATTATTCTAATGTATCAGACGAGCTAACAGACCTATGTAACAAATTATGTGACTTAGAAGAAAACAATTATCAAAATTTAAAGAAATATTTATAAAATAAAAATTATCAATTTTTTTACAAATTGATGATTTTTTTAATTTTTAATAAAAACTTAAACAAAAAGGCAGGTTTAACCTGCCTTGTAATAAGAAGAAATTTAATTTATTATTTGCTCGAATCAATAAATTTTTTAAACTTTACATAGTTTCCATCTGTTTGATTTGCAATAGCTTTTAATGTCTCTTTTGTGCTTTTATCTAATGACTTTGGAAATTCTGCCTTTAATGTCACTAACATATCACCATAAACTTCACGATTTAAATACTTTATTCCCTTATTCTTTAATCTCATAACCGTTCCTGTTTGAGTAAGTTCTTTAATATCTAAAACTGTTTTACCATTCAATGTTGGAATTTCCACTTTGCCACCTAAAATTAAAGTTGTAAATGGTAGCCATAAATCAAAGGAAACATCATAGCCATTTCTTGTGAATATTTTATGTGGTTGAACTTTGATTTTTAAATTCAAGTCACCATTTTCTCCCATTTTATAAGGAGCATTACCATAACCTGCCATTCTTAACACTTGACCATCATCAATTCCTGCAGGAACTTTTACTGTTACAATTTTATTAACTTTTTTATAACCCTTTCCTAAACAACTTGAACATTTTTCTTTAATAATCTTACCTGTTGCATCACACTTTTTGCAACCACCTTCTCTTATTGTGGTTCCAAATATTGTATTTTGTGTATATCTGACCCTACCTGTACCATTACATTCTGGGCAAGTTGTATATTCAGTACCATTTTTTGCACCAGTTCCGTGACAATCTTCACATTTCTCAATTCTTGTGATGCTTATATCTTTTTTACAGCCAAAAACGGCATCTTCAAAAGAAATGGTCATTTGAAGATTTATATCTTCACCCTGTTCCATAACGTTTGCTCTACCTTGCCCACCACCAAAGGCAGAAAAGATATCTGAAAAAATGTCGAAGCCACCAAAGCCACCACCAAAGCCAGAAAAACCACCACCATTACCACCAAAGCCAGAAAAACCTTCAGCTGAGCCAAATTGGTCATAATTCGCTCTCTTTTTTTCATCTCCTAACACTTCGTAAGCCTCGTTAATTTTTTTAAATTTTTCCTGTGCTTCAGGAGTTTTATTAATATCTGGGTGATATTTTTTTGCAAGTTTTCTATAAGCACTTTTTATATCATCTTGACTTGCCTTTTTGTCTACGCCAAGAATACTATAATAATCTTTTTCTGCCATAAAAAATTCCTTTTCCTTAAAATTTTCATAAGGTCGGGTTCCCCGACCTTACTTTTAATCTACAACAACTTCTGGGTCGCCGTCATCTTTTTTATTTTGTTGTTGATTTTCACCAGCTTGTGCTTGCGCATTTTGATACATTTTAGATACAACTTCATTTGAAGATGTTGTCAATTCTTCAAGTCCCTTTTTAATTACTTCAATATCTGTGCTTTCAAAATCTTTTTTAGCTTTTGCAATTGCATCTTCAAGTTTTTTCTTATCATCAGCAGAAAGTTTATCTCCATTTTCCTTCAACATTTTTTCAAGAGTGTAAACCATATTATCTGCTTGATTTTTTGTATCCACAAACTCTCTTTGTTTTTTATCTTCTTCAGCGTGAGCTTCTGCTTCTTTTACAGCTTTTTCAATGTCTGCCTCACTCATATTTGAAGAAGATGTGATTGTAATTGATTGTTCCTTATTTGTTCCTAAATCTTTTGCTGAAACGTGAACTATTCCATTTGCATCAATATCAAATGTAACTTCAATTTGAGGAACTCCTCTTGGAGCTGGTGGAATATCAACTAAACTAAATCTTCCAAGAGTTTTATTTTGAGCTGCAAATTCTCTTTCACCTTGAAGTACGTGGATATCAACTCCTGGTTGATTATCAGCTGCAGTTGAGAAAACTTGTGATTTCTTTGTTGGTATAGTTGTATTTCTTTCAATTAATTTTGTGAACACGCCACCTAAGGTTTCAATTCCAAGGCTAAGTGGTGTTACATCTAGAAGAAGAACATCTTTTACTTCACCACCAAGTACGCCCCCTTGAATTGCTGCACCAATAGCAACACATTCATCTGGATTGATACCTTTAAATGGTTCTTTACCTGTTAAATTTTGAACTGCTTCCAAAACTGCTGGTATTCTAGTTGAACCACCAACCATAACAACTTTACTGATGTCGTTCATTGTTAAATTTGCATCTTTTAATGCATTATTTACACAGGTAAGAGTTTGTTTAACCAAATCTTCTGTAATGCTATCGAATTTTGCTCTAGATAAATCATATTCTAAATGCTTTGGTCCTGTTGCATCTGCTGTTATAAATGGAAGACTTATTGTTGTTTTTGGTGTTGCAGATAAATCGATTTTAGCTTTTTCTGCTGCTTCTTTAAGTCTTTGCATAGCAAGTTTATCTTTTGACAAATCTATGTCATTAGTCTTTTTAAATTCTTCAACCAACAAATCAATAATTCTTTGGTCAAAGTCATCACCACCCAATCTTGTGTTACCATTTGTTGAAAGAACTTCAAATACTCCATCACCTATTTCAAGAATAGAGACATCAAAAGTACCACCACCAAGGTCATAAACTAAGATTTTTTGATTTTTATTTTCTCCTTTATCAAGTCCATAAGCAAGAGCTGCTGCTGTTGGCTCGTTAATAATTCTTAAAACTTCCAACCCTGCAATTCTACCAGCATCCTTTGTTGCTTGACGCTGACTATCATTAAAATATGCTGGAACAGTAATGACTGCTTGTGTGACTTTTCCACCAAGATAACTTTCAGCATCTTGTTTTAGTTTTGAAAGAATCATAGCTGAAATTTCTGGAGCAGTATATTCCTTACCATTTAATTTTACTTTATGGTCTGTTCCCATTTCTCTTTTAATTGAAATAACTGTGTTTTCGTGATTTGCAATTGCTTGACGCTTTGCAACTTTTCCAACAAGTCTTTCTCCATCTTTTGTAAATCCAACAACAGAAGGTGTTGTTCTCTCTCCTTCTGCATTAGGTATAACTGTTGCCTTTCCACCTTCCATTACGGCAACACAAGAATTTGTTGTTCCTAAATCAATTCCTATTATTTTTCCCATATTATTTTTCCTCCTTTTTATTTACAATAACCTGAGAATATCTTATAACTTTATCTTTGAATTTATAACCTGCTTGATATTCTGTTTGCACAACATCATCATCAAGAGAATTATCGTTTATTACAGCAATTGCATTATGATAATTATGATCAAACTTTTTACCAACTGCTTCAATTTTTTCCACACCTAGAATTTTAAGTGCTTCAAATATCTTTTTTTCTATCATTTCAACACCAGCAAGTATTTTTTCATCGGTTATAACTTTTTTTGCTTCACTAAAAGCATCAATTGCTGGTAAAAAAACTTCAATTGCTTGTATTTCTCCTTCTTGCTTTGCTAGTGCCATTTGCTCATAACTTTTTTTCCTAAAATTATCAAAGTCTGCTTGTATAACTCTTGCCATATTCAAATATTCTTCTTCTTTAGAATATTCATTGTCATTACACTCGCATTTACATTCATTATGTCCACAACCACAATCACATTCATCGTCACAATTGCAAGATTCTTTACAATTTTTGTTGTCGTGACAATCACAGTTGTCATCTTGCGTCCTATCAGTGTGATTTTTACAGTCACAAGTTTGGTTAGAATCCTCATCTTTTAAGCTTTCTTTTAGCTCATTTTCTTCTTGTTCCAAAGGTTTAATTCTATGTTTCACCATTATCTCCTTTTAACTCATTAATAATAACTTTAAGTGCTGATGCAATACCCTTGTAATCCATTCTTTGTGGTCCAAACACCCCAATTGATGCAATAGGAGTTCCGTCAATACAAAGTGGTGCCTTTATTACAGCCAAACCTGAATACTTTTCATCATCATCAACCATAGATACACTGAGATCTTCACCTTCAAGTTCTAATGCTTTTTCAAGTTCTTCCTTATCACTTAAAAGTTTAATCACTTTTGTTGCCTGTTCCTTATTTCCACAATCTTCCAAAACATCAATTGCCTTTTCCTGACGAATATTCAAATTATTTTCTTTCACAAACTTTTTAACACCTTCTATTAACATATCTAGAATCTGCTTAAAACTTTCAATTTCCTTCAACATTCCATCTTCAATAGATTCCATATTTTCCATCATTTCGCCAAGTGTTTTTCCTGTGAATTTTTTAGTTAAGTAATTTGAAGCATCTTCATAAGCCTTGTCCGTTGCTTTTGCATCTAAGGTATTTGTCAAATAACCACCAGAAGTTTGTATTAATGCAAGAGCACTATCACCAACAAGTGAAACAATTTTAATCCCTTCAACGATAAGTTTATCATAACCATTTAGATATATCACCGTAGGATATTTAACAGCTTTATTTATTATTTTAGCAATACCCGAAACAATTTCAGAAAGACTTTTTGTTCTTTCGTCTAACAAGTCCTTTACATCATCTAATTGAGTATAGTTTAAAGTTAATGTTTGAAGAAGATGATTCACATAGTACTTATAACCTAATGCTGTTGGGACTCTTCCACTTGAAGTGTGTAGCTGTTTTAACAACCCCATAGCTTCTAAGGCACTTAATTCATTTCTTAGTGTTGCCGTACTTACATCTGAAAGATGATTTTTTTGAACCCCACCACTAGTGATAGGACTTGCATCTTTGATGTAATCTTCAACAACGGAAATGATAAGCTCGTGCTTTCTTCCTTTAAGCCTTTCTTCCTTCAAGACTGCCTCCTTTGATAATATATGAAGTTTTGTTAAAATTATTCACAAATTGCTAGCACTCTTTAATCTCGACTGCTAGCAGTTTATCACTATAAAAAAAAGAAGTCAATGATTTTTGACAACTTTTTTAAAAAATTTTAAATTTTTTTAATCCTTCTTACCTGGATAAAAATTAAATGCTTTCATTATCTCTTCCAAATCTTCTGTTGGATTAACTGCCTCTTTTAAATCAAAGCCACTTTCATTTGGTTCCAAACTGTTGTTAGGGTTTTTAGATAAGAATTTGTCATAAGAGTGTTCCTGACTTTCTTCTTGTAAAAACTTTTCTAATGGACTATCATAATTTTCATTTTGAGCTAATTCAACATCAGCAATAGGTTTTATATTACTTTTTTCTTCAAAGTATATATCTTTTTTCCCATCTTTTATATTTCTTCTTCTCTTTACCTTTACAACTTTAACATCATCTTGTTCTTTCCCATAATTAGCCATTTTTGATAACAATCGTCTAATTGTATCATTATCTGTTTGTACAGGTGCCGTTATTTCCGTATCAAAATCCTCCTGCATTGCAAGTTTAACAGCAGACTTGAACTCGTCAATGACATTTTTTATATTTCCTATATTTTCAAGTTGTGGATACTTTTCTAATGCCTCTGTAAAAAGAGTTTGAAATCTGTTATACAACAAATCTAATTGTTGAATTTTAAGTTTGTATATATTTCTCCAACTTGTTTCAATTTGCTTTGCCTTTTCCATTGCATTAGTCAAAGCTTCTGCAAATTCATTTGCACTGTTTTTGTCAGGTCTCTCTTCCAAAATCTTTTTTTCAAGTTCCAAATTTTTCATCTTATAGTCCATAATTTCTCTATCGTGGTCAGTTACTATTTTTTTTATGTAAGAATCGACTTCAGATTTTGAATAACCATTTTTTTCAGTTTTAAACATACTAGCTCCCTAAATTTTTTCTATATGATATTATAAATAGCATTAATATAAAAACTAGATACAAGCTATTTATAACATAAAACAATCCTGTTTGCAATAATCCAAACTTATATATAAATAATATTATCACTTCCAAGCTTATAATAACAAACAATTTTAAATGAATTTTTTGGCGAAAAATTGAAAAAACCATTAAACATCCAAAAGATAAAGAAAAAATATACCACGGATAAAATAAATTTCCTTCTATCATAAAAAAATTTTGCAGAAATGATGCTACGGAAACAAATATTAAAGTACTGCCAATAAATAAACTAGAATCAAGTTGAAAAAACCAACTTTTTAAAATACAGTTAAACCCAAGCAATAATACGGCAAAAGAAAACCATTCTTCAAAAATTTCTCCAATTAAGAAAAAATATGCTAAGATACCTATGTAGCATAAAAATGAAAATAAGTTAACATATTTTAAAATAATTGTTCTTTTAATAAAATCACCCTATATTATTTTTTTTGTTTATCAACTTTTTTATACAAAAAAATCACCAAATGGTGATTTACATTTCATTTAATTTTAAAAAGACTTTTGCAGTTGCTAACGCATCATTGTATGCCCTATGTGCATTTTCTAAAACAATATTTAATTCTTTTACAACAGTTTTTAATTTGTAGTTGCTAAGCCTTACTTTTTCTCTTGCAAGAACCATTGCATCTTCAACTTCATTTGAAAAATTAATACCATAATTTTTGCCTGCATTTTGAATAAATTTCATATCAAAGCTTACATTATAACCAACCAAAATAGAATTTTCAGCAAAACGATAAAAATCATTTATAACATCTTCAATAGAAGGTGCATCTTCTACCATTTTATTATTTATTCCCGTTAAATCAGTGATAAGCTTGCTTATGCTTTCAGTTGGTTTTACAAGCGTTTGAAATTTTTGTGATATTTTTCCATTTTCAATTTTACTTGCTCCAATTTCAATTATTTCACAGCTTTCAGCATCAAGTCCTGTTGTTTCCACATCAAAAACAACAAATGTGTTGTCATATATGTGCTTGTTATAAATTACATTTTTATTAAATAAGTTTTCTTGTTCTAGTGAAAGTATTTTTTCAGGCTTAACAATTCTATAATCTGTTGTTAAAACAGCTTTAGGTGTTTCTTTAACCTCATAAATATTATTAGGTAATTCGCAAAGAGCTATATTTTTAGCATACAATGTTAGTGAACCATTATAACCATTTCTTACATCTCCCATAATGCAAATACAATCGCCTGTTATCAACTTGTCCATTTTAACTTCATTTGCTTTAGGGCAAAAATAAACAGCATTTATTTGATTTTTACCTTCATTTAAAACAAATGTATAATATGCTTTTTCTTTTTCAACTTTACCCTTTTTTATAAAGGTTTTTTTATTGATATTAACAATTTTACCAGCTAAAATTACTGCTTGTTTTTCTGACTTTATATTTCCAATATATTCTGGTTCAAAATAAAATTCTTTTCCAACAAGCATAATAGGTTCAATCACTTTATATCGTGGTAATTTTTGAGTAATTTGATTTTGTAAAGCTTTTTCAAGATTTTTTTCAATCGCCCCATCAAACTCAACATATTCTGTTTGATTAACATTGATAAAAAATTCTGCACAAAATTTTGATGATAAATATAAGGCAACATCTTGTTCAAGCTTTTTTACATCAATTCCATCACATATATTTTTTGCAATATTTAAATTTACATTAATATAGCAATTATTATTTTTTATATCAATTTCGTTTTGTGAAATATATGCAAAAACAGAGGAATAAGATTTTTTTAAAAATAATAATATTTCTTTTAAAATAAACTCTTTATCTAAATATGATTTTTTATATTTAACAACAATTTTACTATTTAAATTTAAATATTCTTTTAAAAAATCATTAATTTTTTTCCTATTTTCATTTGAAATATCTTTAATATTTTCAGGATACATAAAAGTAAATGTACAGCTTTTATCACTAACTGAATACTCTACATCGTATATTTTTAAAAATGAAAATTCATTATTAAATTTTTTATTTATCTCACTTATTAATTTTTCCATACTTTAAACAAAAAAATGAACAATATCGACAACTATTACAAAAGCAAACAACACAACAAGCCCTATAAAATGTATCCAATTTTCAACATTTCTATTAATTGGTTTTTTCCTTATCCATTCAATTGTTGTAAAAACAATATGAGAACCATCTAATGCTGGAAATGGCAACAAATTAAATACACCTAAATTTGCAGCAATCAAAGGCATAAACAGTAATATACTAGCAAAGCTTTGACCAAGAGTTGAAGCAACAACGCTAACTGTCGTAATAGGACCTCCTATTGCACTTATTGGTAGTTGGAATGTTATTAATAGCCACAAAGATTTTAATACCATCCAAATAAGACCAATTGTGAATGGCACACATTGTAAAAGCGCTTGCCCAAATGATAATCTTTCACTAGATAACTGTAAACTTAATCCTAAACCTGTTTGATTTACAGGATTACCATCTTTATCAACTACAACTTCTCCACTTTCTTGATCAATCTGTTGATGTGTTTCAGCAATAATTGTTTCCGTTATAATTTCTCCACTTTCAACATCTCTATATTTAATTTTTATTTCTTCTCCATCTTTTATGTTTGGTAAAATGGTTTCAATTGTAGAACCCCAAACATAATCAATTTTTTTATCATTTATTTCGTAAATTATATCTCCTTCCTGAAAGACAGTTGCAGACTGAGTAAAATTAGGGTTAACAAAACTAACTCTATAAATATTTCCATAACCCAAGGAAACAAGCAAAATAAATGAAAATATAATTGCAGATAAAATATTAAATAACGGTCCAGCTATATAAACAAGAATTCTTTTCCAAGGTTTTTGATTTACAAAAGAATCAGGATTAGTATCTGTTTCTTCCGTATCTTCTCCAAAAAATGCACAATATCCACCCAAAGGAAACAAACGCAAAGATATTTTTTCTCCTCTTTTATTTGTCCTTTGAGCTATTACTTTACCAAAACCAACAGAAAATTCAGTGATTTTAAATTTTAATATCCTACCAACAATATAATGTCCTAATTCGTGTATTAACACCATTAGCAATAAGACAACAATTGCTAAAATAATATAAACTATAACCATAAAACTCCCTTATAAAATAAATATTAAAAAGAAAACAAATATAATAACAGAATTGAAAATATGACTATCTATTCTATCTAAAATACCTCCGTGACCTGGAAGTAAATTACCAGAATCTTTTACATTTGCTTTTCTTTTCAGAGCACTTTCAAATATATCACCAAGTTGACAACTAATAGATGCAAGAATACTCATAATAATCAAAGCCCAAATTGATAAATTTAATGTTTGAAACATCTGATTATAGGCACCAATTGTATTTAATATTGAATATAAAACGACTACAACTACGACTGTCCAGATAACACCACCAATAGCACCTGAAATTGTTTTGTTTGGGCTTATGTTTGGGCAAAGTTTTTTACCACGAATTAAGCTTCCTGTTAAATATGCAAAAGTATCTGTAATTATAGGAATTAAAAAAGCTAGCAACAAAACAAAAAAGCTTAAAATCCCTTCAAAACCAGAAGCTTTGGTAAACATATAGCTTAACTCTTCACATCTGTTTATAATAACAAGTAACATAAACATAAATGTTGGATAAAACATTCCAAACATTGTTTGAGTTGATTTTTGAAAAGAATATGTTGTTAAGCTTGTCCTAATTCCCCTAATTTTCATTTCATTTAAAGTTTTCTTTTTGAAAATAATAGAAAATAGAAAAAGTCCCAAATTTAACACTAACATTAAAGCAACTATGATAACTAAAACCAAATAAAGTGGCAGTTGAAAATAGGTGCTAAGCATAAATGATAGATAAAAAAGTGTAGGGAAAATTCCAATTATAATACTAAAATTATAATAACCCATTTTTGTTAAAAGTTTGGAAAACTCCAATCCAGCTAATATAGCCAACAATCCAACAAAAACATCAAAGATATATAATGTTAAACTTCTTGAAAAGAAAACCAAAACTAACACTGCAATAATTGCTATACCCGTCAAAAACCTTTGTTTCATTTTTTCTCCTTATTAATACCCCCAAATCGTCTATCCCTCTTAGAATAAACCTTTATTGCTTTCATTAAATGTTTTTTATTAAAATCTGGCCAAAGAACTTTTGGAAAATAGAACTCAGAATATGCACATTGATAAAGCATAAAATTACTTAATCTCTGTTCTCCACTTGTTCTTATGATAAAATCTGGATCAGGAAGGTCACAAGTATACAAATATTCTTTAATATCATTTGCAGTAACGGACTTTTTGCCATCTTTTATCATTTGGTTAAAAGCACGAGCAAGTTCGTCTCTTCCCCCATAATTTAAACCAATATTAACAATCAAACCATCATTTGCTTTTGTTTTTTCCTTTAATTCTTCAAACTTACAAAATAAATCATTGGGAAGTTTGGTTAAATCCCCCATTGTTACAAGTTTTATATTTTTACTTAAATATTCGTTTTCATTATCTTTGATATAATTTCTTAAAATATCAAAAATAGCATCAACTTCAAGTTTATCTCTTTTCCAATTTTCTGTTGAAAAAGCAAAAAAGCTTAAAACTTTTATACCAATTTCTTTTGCGTTTTCAACTGTACTTTTTACAGCTTCAATTCCAGCCTTATGTCCAAATGTTCTCGGAAGACCCTTTTTTGTTGCCCACCTTCCGTTACCATCTAAAATTATTGCTAAATGCTTAGGTATTTTTAAATTCAAATTACACTCCAAACTAGACTTCCATAATTTCTTTTTCTTTAGCTTGACAAATTTCATCAACCTTTGTTGTATAATTATCAATAATTTTTTGAATATCTCGCTCAGCACCAGCATATTCATCTTCAGACATTTC